>JAZOLL010000069.1:0-15506 GCA_045653105.1 Eubacteriales bacterium | reverse complement strand
GGATACAGAAAGCCTGGAGGCCGATACCGATAGCGGCAGCAGCGTCAGAAGCCTTTGTGCAACCCTTCTTGATTGCGATAGCAGCGCCTACTGTGTAAGCCCACTTTGCATTCTCAAAGCAGATAGGCTGTGTTTCCTCTGTGATCTTGTAGGGGTCGATTCCCTTTGCGTCACAGATCTCTTTACATTCGTCGATGGAGGAGATTCCATATTCCTTGAGGACAGCGAGGATCTTCGCCTCACGTCTTTCATAACCTTCAAAATGTGCCATTTATCTTTCCTCCTTCTTATTCCTTACGGGGGTCAATGTACTTAACAGCGTCAGCAAATCTGCCGTATGTACCCTTAGACTTCTCATAAGCTTCGTTGGGCTCCATACCCTTCTTGATGAAGTCGGTCATCTTTCCAAGAGATACGAACTCGTAACCGATAACCTGGTTATCAGCGTCGAGAGCCATTCTTGTGCAGTAACCCTCTGTCATCTCGAGGTATCTTACGCCCTTAGCCTTTGTTCCGTACATTGTTCCTACCATGGAGCGCTCGCCCTTACCGAGGTCTTCCATACCTGCACCGATAACGAGACCACCCTCAGAGAATGCGGACTGTGAACGTCCGTAAACGATCTGGAGGAAGAGCTCTCTCATAGCGGTGTTGATAGCGTCACAAACAAGGTCTGTGTTGAGAGCCTCAAGGATGGTCTTTCCGGGGAGGATCTCAGCAGCCATAGCCGCAGAGTGAGTCATACCCGAGCATCCGATGGTCTCTACAAGTGCTTCCTCAATTATACCGTTCTTTACGTTGAGAGAAAGCTTACAAGCGCCCTGCTGAGGTGCGCACCAGCCTACTCCGTGTGTGTAAGCAGAGATATCTGTGATCTCTTTTGCCTGTACCCATTTGCCCTCCTCGGGAATGGGAGCGGGACCGTGGTTCGGGCCCTTAGCTACAGTACACATTTTAGCGACTTCTGCGCTCATTGCGTACTCGCAAGAAAATTCATTGCTCATTTTTCTATACTCCTTTTGATTTAATATAAACTGAAATAGAGTTTCAAATTACTTTACGATCTCGCCGTAAACCACGCCGCCTGCGCATGCTGCGTTGCACTCATCTGTGTCGATGTGCATAGCAAGTGCGAAGCTGTCGCTTACTCTTACAACAACGTCACCGAAGATAAGGGGACGAGCTGTGTCGAGCTTAACGTTTACGATCTCCTTGTCAGTTACGCCAAGAACCTCAGCGTCAGCAGGAGTCATATGTATATGTCTCTTTGCAACGATAACGCCCTCGCTGATAGTAACAGAGCCGCAAGGACCCTCGAGTGTGCAACCGGGAGTGCCTGCAACGTCGCCGGACTCACGAACGGGAGCACCTGCTACGCCGATAACGCGTGCGTCTGTAAAGGAAAGCTCTACCTGATCAGCCTTACGTGTGGGACCGAGAACGCTTGCCTTGATAGATCCCTTAGGACCTACAACGGTAACCTTCTCCTCACAAGCAAACTGTCCGGGCTGAGAAAGATCCTTCTTGTTTGTCAGCTGGTGACCTACACCGAAGAGAGTTTCAACAGTCTCCTGGGTGAGGTGTACGTGTCTTGCAGATGTTTCAACTAAAAACTTGTTAGCCATGATTAAAACCTCTCATTTATAATTTTTTTGTTCGACATAATATTATAGCATATTTTTTTCAAGTTGTAAAGAATTAAATAGAACAATTATGAAAATAATTATATAAAAAACTTAAAAAAATCAAGAAAGGAAGCGATTTTCTCCATGCCAAACAACGAAGAAACGAAAAAAGAGGAGCAAAACTCCGACGAACGCTTTGAAAATATAATAAAAAGCGGATCTGTTGTGACCAAAAATTCAGAGTCCTCTATACACACACTCTCTATAATCGGACAGATCGAGGGGCATTATATCCTCCCCGAGAGCCAAAAGGCGACCAAGTACGAGCATATGATCCCGCTCCTTGCCGCCATTGAGGAAAGCGAGGAGGTGGACGGCCTTCTCATAATTCTCAACACAATGGGAGGTGACGTTGAGGCGGGACTTGCTATCGCCGAAATGATCGCGTCTATGACAAAGCCCACCGTCTCGCTCGTGCTCGGCGGCAGCCATTCTATCGGTGTTCCTCTCGCTACCTCGGCAAAGAGATCCTTTATCGTACCGTCGGCTACTATGACGATCCACCCCGTGAGGATAAACGGACTTGTCGTTGGTGCTCCGCAGACCTACAGATACTTTGAGGAGATGCAAAAGCGCATCGTAAAATTCATCTGTGACCACTCGCGCGCTACTCGGGAAAAGATAAACGAGCTTATGATGCGACCTGACGAGATGGCGACCGATGTCGGCTCGATCATCGAGGGTGACGAAGCGGTGGAATACGGCATAATAGACGCTGTCGGCGGTCTTTCGGACGCGATTGGCGCGCTTCGTGAGATGATAAAAGAGCACATATCCGAGAAATCGGACAGTGGCGTGGGCAATAATTGACAAACGCATTTGCGTGTGCTAAAATGTAGTAAAGTAATGACGTCTTCGCGGAGGAAAGCATGAAGAAATACAAAGCTCTTGAAACTCCCTTTGAAACAAGCTCGCGCACAGATTGGACGAGTGAATATCCACGCCCTCAGCTCTGCCGTGACTCCTATCTCTCGCTATGCGGAGAATGGGAGCTTTTTGTGACGGACAAAGGGAACGAGGAGTTTATCGGCAATATCAAAGTGCCTTTCCCTCCCGAGTCGAGACTTTCTGGCATCACCTATGAGGGAGACCTCTCGAGGCTTGTGTACAAGCGCAAAATATCTATCCCCGAGGGATTTGACAAGGGCAGAATAATCATAAACTTCGGCGCAGCAGATCAGATAACAAAGCTTTTTGTAAACGGTGTCTTTGTAGGTGAACATACAGGCGGATATCTCCCCTTCTCCTTTGACATCACCGATGCGATAAAGGATAGCGAGGCAGAGCTTCACGTTGAGATAACAGACACGCTTGACACGGATATCCCTTATGGGAAACAGCGGCGTGACCGCGGCGGTATGTGGTACACTCCTGTCAGCGGCATCTGGCAGCCTGTGTGGATCGAGAGCGCGCCGAGTGAGTATATCCGCTCGCTCAAGATCGCCCCGACACTTGACTCTGTAAGGATCGAATGTATTGGTGGCTGCGATGAAAAAACGCTCACTATTCATTTTGAAGAAGGTGACAAGGAATATCGTTTTGGCGGTGATTCAATAACTGTCGATATCCCCTGCCCTCACCTCTGGAGCGCGGAGGATCCCTATCTTTACCGCTTCACACTCACCGCCGGTGAGGACACGGTGAGCTCATATTTCGCGTTGAGAACAGTATCTGTAGACAGAAGCGGCAAGTATCCCACGATCACAGTAAACGGTAAGCCCACCTTCTTCCACGGGCTTCTCGATCAGGGATATTTCAGCGACGGAATTTATCTCCCCGCATCGCCCGACGGCTATATAAACGACATCAAGGTAGCAAAAAGCCTCGGCTTCAATATGCTCCGCAAGCACATAAAGATAGAGCCGGAGCTGTTTTATTACTTCTGCGACAAGCTTGGTATCTACGTATTTCAGGATATGGTCAACAACGGTCGTTACAGCTTTATCTACGACACGGCACTCCCCACGATAGGCATGAAAAAAGCGCCCGAGCACAAAGCCTCAAAGCGCCGAAAAGAACTTTTTGAAAGTGCCGCAAGGGAGACGGCAAACCTGCTTTACAACCACCCGTCGGTCGTGTACTACACAATATTCAACGAGGGCTGGGGACAGTATGATGCGGACAGAATATACGGCGAGCTGAAGTCTCTTTATCCCGAGCATATCTGGGATTCCACCTCGGGGTGGTTCTGGAAAAAGGATAGCGACGTTTGGAGTCACCACGTATATTTCAAACCGGTAAAGCTAAAAGCCCACCCCACTCGCCCGCTCGTGCTCTCCGAGTTTGGCGGATACTCCTGGCAGGTCGAGGGACACATTTTTAATACCGACAAGAACTACGGATACAAAACCCTCCACAGCAAAGAGGAGCTGACCGAGGGGATTCGCGCGCTCTATGAGGGCGAGATACTCCCCGCAATAGAAGGCGGACTCTGCGCCGCCGTTCTCACTCAGGTCAGCGACGTTGAGGACGAGACAAACGGCATTATGACCTATGACAGACAAGTCATCAAGGTCGATGCCGAGACAATGAGCGAGGTATCTAAAAAGCTTTACGAAAGATTTGATGAAACGAACAAATAAAAAAAGCTCTGACAGATCTGTCAGAGCTTTTTTTATTTGAATATATCCAAAAGTTCCTCGGGTCTTGAGATCACAAAGTCCGCGCCGCTCTCTGTGAGCACCTCGCGTGGACGGTAGCCCCAAGCGCATCCGACACCCGTGACACCCATATTCTTGGCGGTCTGTACATCTACCTCGGTGTCTCCGATAAACGCGCAGCCCTCAAGGTCTGCACCAAGCTCGCTGACAACCGAAAGCGGCGCCTTGGGATCCGGCTTTTCGGGGCATCCCTCTATCTGTCCGAGCGCGTATGAGAGCATAGGCGCGGGCACGAGCTGTGCCGCAAGAGGCTTTACGTACTTGTCCTCCTTGTTGGACATCACGGCTATCATATAGCCTCGTTTGTAAAGCTCCACGAGCGTTTCGCTCATACCGTCATAGCATTTGTCCGCATCGAGATAAGTAACGTCGTATTTGCCCTCATAGCACTCAAGAAATTCGCTCACCTTCGCATCGTCATCTGCATCGGGCGATGGCATTCTGCGACGGCAAAGCGCTCTTGCGCCGCTGCCGAGCGCGCGGCGTATATCATCGTCCGAGCTCTCGGGATATCCAAATTCATTTGCCGCCAGATTTATTGCCCGGGTAATAGACGGGAGCGTGTCGGCAAGCGTTCCGTCAAGGTCAAATATAAGTAACTTTTTCATGTTTTCCTCCAGATTTTCGATAACGGTATTATATCACAAATTATTGTTTTTTTCAATGCATATCAAAAAAACAGTTAAATTGCACAACAAAAAAACAAAAAAATTTTGAAAAATTATTCAAGGAAAGTCTTTTCTATGCGAAAAAAATGTGATATAATATATTTTTGGAATAAATTTGTAAAAGGAGATTACTTCTGTGATTAGAAATGACCTTAGAAATATCGCGATAATCGCTCACGTTGACCACGGCAAGACGACGCTCGTTGACGAAATGCTCAAGCAGGGCGGCATTTACCGTGAAAATCAGGAGACCGTAACGCGTGTTATGGACTCCGGTGACCTTGAACGTGAGCGTGGTATCACCATTCTCGCAAAGAACACCGCCGTATACTACAAGGACGTAAAGATAAACATTATCGATACCCCCGGACACGCAGACTTCGGCGGCGAGGTCGAGCGTATTCTCAAGATGGTAAACGGAGTTATACTTCTCGTTGACGCGGCTGAAGGCCCTATGCCTCAGACGAGATTCGTTCTTCAGCGCGCGCTTGAGCTGAATCACAAGGTAATAATAGTTATAAACAAGATAGACAAGCCCGATGCACGTCTTGGCGAGGTAGAGGACGAGATACTTGAGCTCCTCATCGCCCTCAACGCATCTGACGAGCAGCTTGACAGCCCTATGCTCTACTGCTCAGGCAGAGCGGGTACTGCTACAGAGGATCCCGACGTAGCCGGCGTTGACCTCACTCCCCTCTTCGAGAAGATACTCGACTATATGCCGAAGCCCGAGGGAGATGAGTGCGGCGAGCTTCAGCTCCTCGTTTCCTCTATCGACTACAACGACTACGTCGGTAGAATCGGTATCGGTAGAATCGAGCGCGGCTCTATCAGAACAAATCAGGAGGCTTACATCTGTAACTTCCACTCCGGCGCCGCTCCCAAGAGAACCAAGATCGTATCTCTTTACCAGATAGACGGCCTTGTCCGTACCCCCGTTGAAAGCGCTACCACAGGTGATATCGTTTGCTTCTCGGGTGCTGAAAATCTCACTATCGGTGATACCATAACAAGCATAAATGCCCCCGAGCCTCTTGAGTTCGTAAAGGTAAGCGAGCCTACAATGGAGATGACCTTTGCGGTAAACAACAGTCCTCTCGCAGGTAAGGAAGGCAAGTTCGTAACATCACGTCAGCTCCGCGACAGACTCTACAAGGAGCTCCTCAAGGACGTATCTCTCCGCGTTGAGGACGGTGAGACCACCGAGGAATTCAAGGTTGCGGGCAGAGGTGAGATGCACCTCTCGATACTCATTGAGACAATGAGACGTGAGGGCTATGAGATGATGTGCTCTAACCCCAGAGTCCTCTTTAAGGAGATAGACGGAGTCAAGTGCGAGCCTATGGAGAGAGTAACGCTTGTCGTTCCCTCCGAGTACGTTGGCGCGGTCGTTGAAAAGCTTGGTCAGAGAAAGGGCGACCTGCTTGAAATGACTCCTGTCGGAAGCAGAATGAGAATTGAATATCTCATACCCTCAAGATGTCTTTTCGGATACCGCTCCGAGTTCCTCACAGCAACTCACGGCGAAGGCATCATGAACTCGATATTCGACGGATACCAGCCCTACAGAGGCGAGATAACAATGAGATTTACAGGCTCTCTCGTAGCCTCCGAGGACGGCGAGACCACACGCTACGGTCTTTACAACACTCAGGAGCGCGGCAACCTCTTTGTCGGTCCTCAGACCCCCGTTTATGAGGGTATGATCGTCGGCGAGTGCCCCAAGAACGAGGATATCTCGGTCAACCCCTGCAAGAGAAAGCAGCTCACAGCTATCCGTTCCGCAGGCGCTGACGAAAAGCTTCTCCTCACTCCCCCCGTTGTATTCTCCCTTGAGGAGGCTATCGAGTTTATCACAGACGACGAGCTTATCGAGGTAACACCAAAATCGATAAGACTCCGCAAGAAGATACTCAACACCGAGCTCCGCATGAAGGCCGTTATGAAGGCAAGACGCGAGGCGGCCAAATAAGATAAACAAAAAAACGGAACTCGAATGGTGCGTACTCTTAAGGACAGTTTTTAAAGCATACTACCTGCCGATAGAAAAAGCAGAAACCGCAGATTGATTTTCTGCGGTTTTTGTGCTATAATGGGAATGTGAGTATATGAAAAGTCAAAAAGTGGAGGAAGAAAAATGATTTGTCCGCAAAAAAGTGAACGCTACATAAAATACAGCGAAATACTGTTTTTAAATGGTTTTTCAGAAGCCAAACAAAAAGATGGTCGTTTTTTCCTTCGAACCATGGAGCAAACGGCATTTGTTGTTAATTTTGAAGATGATGAAGAAGGGTGCATGACCATATTGTATGGCTTTGCCTCTACTGCATACATGGGCGATGAAGAATGGTTTGTAAATCATGGCTCTGATATAGATGATTGCCAAGTTCGAAATATACTTTGTATTTGGGATGAAGAGAGTGAAGTCAACGCAAAAACAAGTATTTCAGATTTTTATGAGCAATACAAAAATTATTCCAAGGAAGAGATCCTTGCTGTAAAAAAGGAAAGACAAAAAGAATTTCTCTCTCACTTTGCTTGTGCTCTGAAACCGCTTGGGTTCAAGAAAAAAGGAGCGAAGTGGACCAAAGCATTGGAGAATGGAAGGGCACTTACGTTTGAGGCTCAGAAATCGGCATTTTCCGATCAGTATTATTTCAATATTATCGTACACGAGGTATCAAACTTATATGCAACACATTCTTATGAACGTGTTGTGATGTATGGTAGCGATATATATAATTGGCAGTTAATGACCGCGGAACAAATTGACAATTTGATTCAATATGGCCTAAAGAATTATATTGAACCTAAAATAAATTAAGTAAATTCCAATTTGTAGTGAAAAACTTAAACGCTAATTGATAAAAGCCGAGGTGGCACGGCTTGCCGTGACGGAGGGATTGTATAAGTTAGTTTTGTCTTGGAAACAATCCCTCAGCCGCATACGGCGTCAGCTCCCTTTACACAAGGGAGCCTTTTCTTTTGTTCATCTATGACTTGTCAATTTTTCTGACAAGCACTGCATTTGTGGTCACAAATGAAAAAATACGGCATACCTCTTTCGAGATATACCGTATTTTTGAAAACTGTCCTTTAGAGTGACGCTCTAATGAGTTCCGTTTTTTATTTCACTTTTTCATATACCCTCTCGGCAGTAGCATATATCTCTTTTATCTCGGGAGCTTTTGCTGTGCCTATAGGCTTGAGCTTCGGAGATCCCCAGACGTTAAATATCGCAGGGCCTATCCACTCGCCTCTCTCAGTAGGCTCAAAAACTCCTTTGATAATAGAGAGCGCCGCCACTCTCGGCTTCATAAATATCACTTTCATCGGGTACTTTATTATCGCAAATATCAGCTTGGGATAATGCGCCGTGATACCGGTAAATGCAATTCCGGGGTGAGTAACAGAAAGGGTCACTTCCCTCTCTCCCTCAAAAAGCTCCGACATGGCAAACATCAAAGTGCGCTTGGAGTTTCCGTACACCTTTGAAGCTCTTTTGCGGGCTGCGAAATCGATATCCTCAGCGTCATACACTGAGTAATTATGCGCGATGCTTCCAACCACCACGACACGGCCGCCCACCTCACGAAGTCGGGGCAAAAGCTCTTTTGTTATGTAGTAGGGCGCGATAAAGTTTATCTGATATACGTTGTCATATCCCTCTGCGGTCTTATACCTAGGAATGCTGTACGCACCCGCGTTGTGAATGAAAACGTCTATTTTTTTCGTCTTCAATTCCGCTGTTGCCGCCTTGACTGATACCATATCCGAAAGATCAGCCGTAACACAAGAAACAGGGACATCAAAATCTGACACAAGCTCGTCTCTGAAAGCCTCGGAGCGCGCTCTGTTTCTATCGACCAGTATAAGCTCCGCGCCAAGCTCCGCGAGATATCGGCAAAGCTCCCTGCCAAGACCTCCCGTGCTTCCCGTCACCGCTACACACCTCTCTGAAAGGCTCTCGGTATTACGCGAGAGCCATTTTTTTATATTCATAATAACATTTCCACCTTATCAGATTATTATCGATAACCAAAGCGGCAGCGTTACAAGAGCGAGCACGTGTGTGATAAGCGCAAGCCTTGCGCCGGGTTTACAGTCCTCGCCGATCAGCTTCGGGAATACGATGGTATTAAGTCCGCACGGCATACAGGTTATTATAAGTACCATCGGTAAGAAATAATCAAGTCCTGGCACACTGCATACCAAATACGCTATCGCAGGGATGCCGATAAGTCTTATTGCAGAGAAGATATATGCCGTTTTGTCGGTCAGCATATCTTTCATAGCAAAGCCCGAGAGCGTTATTCCCGTGAGTAGCATGCTCAAGGGACCTACACAACCCGCACCCATAGACACCGCCGAGGATATCACGCTCGGCATTTCAATATTGCTAAGTCCCACAGCAATACCGAGGACTATCGCCACCGTTATAGGATTTAAAAGCTTTTTCCAAGGCTTATCTCCGCCCGTAAGCAAAACATATCCTACCGTGTAGGTGTAGAAAATAAACGGAATAGCAAAAAACATAAAGTCCGCAAGAACGCCCTCTCCGAATACAGAGCCTATAAGAGCGTATCCGAGATACGCGTAATTGGCGATCGGCACAGAATAGGCATACACCCTGCGCTCATACTTGTTTTTCGTCAAAAGCTTTGGCAGAAAATATGAAGCAAGCGCCAAAACCGAAAGCAGTACAGCCCCCGCCAAAAGGAGCGTGTACTTTTCCCTGATGTACGTAGGGGTTACGTTGTTTGCAAAAGTGGAAAACACCTTGCAAGGCAAGAGCACATTTACCAAAAGAACAGATAAAATGTCCGCGTGAGAGGCTTTTTCACGCTTTGTTTTGCCAATTATCCATCCCACAAAGAGGAAAATATACAAAACAAGAAGCTGTTTGAATACTATCTGCACGGCCTTATCTCTCCTCACCCTTTGAGAGGAACTGCTTTACCAAAAGCACTGTAGTCAAAACAAAAATCGCTATCAGCGCGGCAAGGAATATGTTTCCGTTAGGTATAAAGGATCTCGTACCGTCATTGTTCAGTACCGTCTCTGCGTTTGCAAGCACACACTTGCCGATAAAAGGTCCTACCACACCGGGCAGGAGCACCTGCGAGAAGATTCTCACTCCCTGGAACATTCCCGCATTTCCCTTTGGCGTGAGGTCGCGTATCTTTGCGCCAAACACTGCCATTCCCGAAAGATATCCGCACATCATAAGAAGCGAGCCTAGGAAAACGAGCGCCGTTCCCTTGAAGATAAAGAGTATCAGATATCCGAGCGCAAGCCACAAAAGGCTCACACTTGAAGAAAAGCTAAAGCCGTGCTTGTCATATACCTTTCCCCACAAAGCTGTCACCACCGACGCGAGAATTATCGCGGGCGCCATAACGAAAACGTAATTAGTCATGCCGAGAGATACCTCATAATAGAGAATGAGATACGGCATAAATATCTGTATAGAAATATTGAAAACAACAAAGCCTAAAAGATAGAAATAAAGCGACTTATTCGCCTTCACCGTGCTCGGACGGAATCCGTGTATCACCGAGGAGAAATAGCCCTCCTCACTCGGCTTTATGTCCGGCTCTTTTATCACAAAGCAGCCGATGATTCCAACCGCGATAACAACTATACCGATTATCGCAAATATGTAAGTCCAGCTCTTCGGAGCGTCAAGATCAAATGCCATAAATCCGCCAAACACCGCAAGGATAGCAACAAGCGGCATCATAGCGTTGATACCCTCTGCCGCGCCTCTGTTGGTGGAATCGGTGCTGTCTGTCAGCCATGCGTTGAATGCCGCATCGTTAGCACTCGATCCAAAAAAGGTCATAATACAGTCAATCGCGATAACAAGCGTAACACCGACAGATGCGGCGGATACCGCCATCGGGAAGATCGCGTTTATTATATCCTCTCTGACTAAAATAAAGCAAAGGATAGAAATGCCCCAAAGAATATAGCCACCCGATATGAATATCTTGCGCTTGCCTATCTTGTCCGAAAGTGCGCCGATAAATACGGTCGTCAGCGTTGCGGCAACCGCACTTGCGGCGACCATAGCGGATATATTTGCCGCAGAGGCATTGAACATTTTATAGATAAAAACGTTCAGATACATATTTTCAACCACCCATGCTATCTGTCCTACAAGACTGAAAAGCGTGAGTGCAAACCAAAATGATGAGCGAAGTTTAGTTTTCATAATAGCCTCCTTTGATTTATTACTTTTATTTTAGCACAAACACAAAGATCTTGCAATAAAAAACTCTTTTTTATTAATATTGACAAATTTTTTAATGTATGGTACAATATAAAAAATGAGGGAGTAGCAAGCGCCATAGCGCGTAGCAAGTCAACATCCTGGCCTTTTGGTCTGGCTTGTTTTAAATTGCGAGACTCATGTATGCGGGCAGCCTACATGGAGTCTTATTCTTCACTCCGACGCCAAGTGTGGTTGTTCCATGCTTGGATTTTTTATTATTTGGAGGAACAAATGGAATTTTTCGGATTCACTCTTTTCGGCTCTCTCACAGGGGGCGCTCTCTTGGCTGTTGCCGCAGTTATTTTTGGCATAGGACTCGTACTTACGATAAAGGGCGGCGACTGGTTTGTTGACTCTGCTTCATGGTTTGCAGAAGCAACAGGTATCCCCAAGTTCGTCGTAGGCGCAACCATCGTATCCTTTGCTACAACCCTCCCTGAGATGCTCGTTTCGGTCAGAGCGGCTATGAACGGCTCCGCACAGCTTGCTATCGGCAACGCGGTCGGCTCTGTCACCGCTAACACAACTCTTATCATGGGCGTATCTCTCGTTGCCATGGCAGGAGTTATCAGCAGACGCGACTTCTCTCTCAAGGGCGGACTTCTTCTTACCGCTATCATAGCGCTCACAGTTCTCTCTCTAAACGGTGCACTTCCCGTATGGTCTGCATATATCCTCTGGGCTATATTTATCATATTCATGATAAGCAATCTTATCGAGGGTAAAAAGGGCGCAGAAACAGACACTATAGATGCTTACGAAAAGAAAGAGATCCCCTCAAAGATACTCTTCTTTATTCTTGGTACCGCTTGTATAGTTTTCGGAGCTGAATTCCTTGTATCCTCCGGTAAAACAATCGCATCGGGCATCGGTATCAGCGAAACAATTATCGGATTTACAGTAATAGCTCTCGGAACCTCGCTCCCCGAGCTCGTTACAACACTCACCGCTATCCGCAAGAAAGAAAACTCTCTTTCTGTCGGAAATATTATCGGTGCTAACATCATCGATACAACGCTTATCCTTCCCCTCTGCGCTGTAATTAACGGACAAGCACTCCCCGTTGACAGAGTAAACCTCGTGTTTGACTTCCCCGTTTGTATCGCGGCTTGCGCAGTTGCTATAGTTCCCACTATCATTCAGGGCAGATTTAAAAAGTGGCAGGGCTACACACTTCTGACAATATATGCGCTCTATATGCTCCTCCTCGTATTCAATGAGGTTGGCGTAGTTGCGTTTGGATAATAGAATTTGAAATAGAAAAGGGACACCGTCGGTGTCCCTTTTGTTTTTGTTATGATATCCTCGGATCAATCCTCTTTTTTTCTAAAGCAGATAAAGGAGAAGAGACTAAGTCCTATTACAGACATAGAGCCCATTTCCAAAACCGCTCCGCAGCCGTTGAGGTTATCCTCCGAGTTCGCTTTCTCTTCGCTTTGAGGCTCAGTTGACGTCGCTCCGGTCTTGGTGCCTACCAGCTCGCCATACCTTGCGCCGCAAATCTCACACTTCGCGCGTTCGGTCTCGGTTGCCGTACCGCCGCTGTGCGGCTCTTCATCTATCAGTAAACCGCAGTTGCACAGATGCCAATGTGTGCTACTGTTAAATTTCCATTCGCTATCTTCAAAACTATGTTCATGAAACAGCGCCCCATATTCAGCACCACACATACTACATTTTGCACTCTCGGTAGTAGTTGCCGTACCACCGCAATGCAAACCGGTATTGATTTGCTCGCCGCATTCACAAAGCTGATAATGAACATCTCCGGCTATGATCCATTCTTCGTTTGCGGGCGTATGGGGTATCGTATCTCCAATATATTCTCCACCTGCCAGCAGACTATCGCAAAGGCACCAAATATCGCCGGAATATTCGGGAGTCAAGCAGGTCGCGGGACTCGCATCTTTAAGCACCTCTACAGTTTCCATGAATCCGTATTCCAGACAGTACTGAGCTCTGCACACATCACATCTGTCGCTGCAATTGAAATATCCCTGCTCGTTTGTATGATCTGCAACGTCAATTTTTATACCGTGTGAGCAAGTATGAAAATGCTCATCACCAAAGAACTTCCATTCACCGTCATCGTCAACAAAATCGCACAGTGTTCCCTGCACACTGAAATCAATTTCATTGTCACTCGCGTATTTCTGAGCCGCAGAGCCCTCGGGAGCATAAATTGTAATGCCTTGATAAGTCTCATATCCCCGAGCAAAACCAAGCGCGTAATTCTCAATTCTTTGTATGTGCTCTCCCAATCTGACCGTCTCAAGAGAAGTACAGTCAAAAAAGGCACAAGTGTCTATTCGAACTACGGAATTCGGAAACGTCAGTTCGGTAAGACCCTTACATCCGATAAACGCATCCTCACTTATGGTTGAGAGACTATCGGGAAAATCCACGCCGGAAAGATTATAGCACCCAGCAAACGCCGCTTTCCCGATGCTTATGAGTGTATCGGGCAAAACCAGCTTGCCATCAAAGCCCGTGCAATAGTAAAATGCTTTTGGCGCTATCTTTGTAACCGTGTATCCGTCTATTTCAGCGGGAATAACAAGGTCTCCCTCCTGTCGTCCCTCATAATTGATTATCGTGCATTCGGGACTGGGAGACGGGTTGACTTTGTAAATGAATTTCGGCTCACCGGCAAGATATTCCGACTGTGGAAGGGTGTATGAAAAATCCGTGGTGCTTCCCTTATATTCATATCTTTTCTCTGCATGCTCGGGAAACTCTGTAACAAGCGGAACTTTGTTTATGGAAATCATATATGGGTCGTTATAGAAATCACCTATAACCAAGGTATTATTGTTCAAAAACGCATTTTCAATATAGTAATCAAAATTTCGTTCCCCGTCCCATCCAATGCCGACTGCATTGGTCATATCAAATCTATACCAAGAGCCGTCCTCCATCTGAACGAGATTCCACGCGTGAGATGCATTACTCATAATTATACATGGAATGTCAAGCTCGTTGCAAAGTGTCTTCACCGAATGAGCAAAGCCCCCGCACACTGCAATGTTTTCCAAAAAGATACCGTAAATACGAGAATCATAATAGGCTCCTCTTGTTTCTAATTGGTTGTGCGAGTGTGTAAAGGAGTTTATTTCGTCTAAATACGGATCATAAAAGGTGTCAGATATGAAAAAATGCGCCAGCTTATAAAGCTTTGTGTATCGGTCTCCCTCTCCAATAGCACTTACTATCTGATTTACTCGGGCATCTATCTGAGCTATATTATCTTCAGTAGCAATCTCCAGATATATAAACTCTAAAATATACGCGGGAACTTCACTGCTGTAATCATCCACATAGGCGCCGTGTAATCTAAAGCGCAATTCATAATATGGATCATCGGCACAAAGCGCCAGATTGGCATAGATAAAGTCAGCAATGAATTTATCTTCTCTATCTTCTGCATAATCTGCCGAAACATATTGTGTCACGTCAACACGGTATTCACCGGGCTCCGGTCTCCAGGTGTCGTAAAGCTCCTTAAGGTAGTTATAGAGGCTCTTTTGATAGTCGTTAAGCCTATCGTAATAATAGCTATCCGTTGCCGCAAGCTGCTGCTCCTCTACTGTTTGAGCGTCAGGTGCGGTTGCAGATGCCGGAATCGCAAAAAGCACGGACGAGAGCAAAATTGATATACAGATGAAAACCGAACATAATTTTTTCATATAAACACCCCTTGATGAAAAAGCTTTGTAAAAATCAAACAAAAAATCTTCCACCTCCATATTATCATAAAACCGCGAGTATTTCAAGCACTTTGTATATATATCTTTATATATCTTCATAAACACCGATTTAGGAATAGCTGGGTAACTCCGCTTCGCTCCGTGATTCCTCTCCGAGCCTCTCATGAGCGAGCTCCCGTCGGCTTTCGGCGGGAATGCGAACCAGCGCAAACGCGTGCGCTTGCCTGCTGCGTTCTGCATCCCAGCCAACAGAAAAGGGACACCACTCGGTGTCCCTTTTCTGTTGGCTGGGATAGCTGGATTCGAACCAGCGTAGTGCAAGAGTCAAAGTCTTGTGCCTTTACCAGCTTGGCTATATCCCAACGTATGCTATAATAATTTGCGCCAAAATCGGCTCTTTGTTATTATAGCATACTTTTTATTCTGTGTCAATACTTTTTGAGATAAAGCGGGTATCTGTTGACGATACACTCGATGCTGGCCGGAAGCCCCACTTCTATCTCCGCCAT
>JAZOLL010000068.1:0-27875 GCA_045653105.1 Eubacteriales bacterium | reverse complement strand
TTTCAGAACAAGCAATAATTGAGAAAATCTTTATATACTATTTTTGCGGAATAGTGGTAGGCAGAGTGGGGTCGCTATTTGTGGAATCTATTATTAAATTGTTTTATAGAAAAAAAGGGTTTCATGCGCCTCATGCTCAATATGTTGAGGCATGTTATTACGATAACAAAATAGAAGAATTAAATGCGGTTTCAAATATGTATAGAACCTTTATAAGTGTTGTATTATGTCTTTTGGTCGCAAAGGTATATGTTATATTAAAAGATAAAATAGTTTTTTTGCAAGACGCTAATGGTTTTATTATATTAGGATTTTTATTTGTTTTGTTCCTTTTGTCATATATGAAACAGGTAAAATACATAAAATCAAGAATTAGTGTTGCATTAAAGCGAAATAATGAAGTAGAGAAGGAGAACGAAAAATGAGTCAGAAAATCACATTTTATCCTTTGGGGAATGCAGAGACGTGCCTACTTGAACTAGATAATGGAGAAAAAATATTATTTGACTTTGCTAATATGAGGACATCTGATGATGACGAGCGATACGATATTATATCGGATTTGAGTGATATTGAAACATTTAAAATTGTTATGTTTTCTCATGCACATGAAGATCACGTCAAGGGTGCAAAAGACTTTTTCTATTTAGAACATGCTCAAAAATATCAAGATGACGATAGACCCAAAATTCAAGAACTTTGGGTTTCCTCTGCATTTATATTGGATACAGATCTGGAAAATCAGTCAGATGCTAAGGTAATAAGAAATGAAGCGAGATATAGATTGAAAGAAGGAAAAGGAATAAAAGTTTTTGCAGAGCCAACAGCACTAGATGATTGGTTGGAGGCGCAGAATATTAAATACGAAGATGTTAAAGATTGTATTATTCATGCAGGGACTAACTTAAATATATCTGATGAAATGGACGTTTTTGTTCATGCCCCATTTTCCAATGATTCTGAAGAAGTTGAAGATAAGAATGATCCATCAATCGTTATTCAAGTTAGAATAAAAAATAATTTGCAAGAAACTAATATTTTGATTACAGGAGATACAAAGTATCAAACCTTGGATAAGATTGTCGAAATAACAAAAGAAAATAATAATGAGGAATATTTAAAATGGGATATTTACGATGTTCCACATCACTGTAGTCATACGGGATTAAACGAAAAAGATGAGAGTAATAATTCTGTTATACCGACTGATAATGTTCAATGGCTATTATCACAGGCAGAATCGGGGGCAATAATGGTAGCTTCTTGCAAAAAAATTACAGAGGAAACGTCTCCCCCTCATCTTATTGCTAAAGAGGCATATATTAAATACACTGCTGATGATGTTGATTTTGTTTCCACAATGGAACACATTCCTAAAGGAAAAAGCATTCCTTCTCCCATAGTTATTCAAATAGATAATTTTGGTATTACATTTAAGAAAAATGAAGGAAGGATGACATATTTTACAAAGTCCGCACCAAGAGCAGGAGAATAATAAGGAGGCTGCTTTGATTATTCAAGCGCAAAAGGCAGTATCAAAGGAAATTTTAAAAACAATAGAAGTTCTTGAAATTGGAAATGTTTTAGAGGTATCTTGTGATGAAACAGGAGCGGAAACACTTCACATTGAAATTGACTCAATAGAGTTACCACAATATCCGATTGTTTCGGTGAAGAAAATCGAGCCTGTTTGGATATATGTTCAAGATGAAAAAATCCCTATTGTATATTGTAGAGAGGATTTTCCAGTTGTCCCGCATCTTAACGTGTATGATGATGGAAAAAAAGCTTTATGTCTATTTGATGTTCCATATTACGATATAAGACATTTGTTTAATGCAAGTTTGTTGCTAAAAAGGATTGTTGAATGGTTTTCTTTAACTGCAAGAGGAGAACTACATCAAAAGAGTCAGCCGTTGGAGCCTTTTTTTCCATATGTCTTGGACAAAGTAATATTAACACCTGGCTTTCATGAAAATATTTTTATTCGTTTAGAAAGAACTGTCTCATCAAATGGAAGCGTCACGCTAAAAAATACAGATATTCAATCTGGTAAAGGTGATATTTATGGGTTGATTATAGTTACTTCTAACAATAAAGGCAGAGAAAATATAATAAATTTTTTGCCGAAAACATTAGGTGATTTAGATCGAGCATTTGGCAAGACATTATTAGATCAGATAGCTCCCAGTGTTGAACTTTTGTGGGATGTTATACATTGCCCTCAAAAATACAAAAAAATATTCAACCAAACTTTGAATTTGCTGAAAAACTGCAAAATATTACTGTTAGTTAAAACAAGTGTATACAGGGATGGCATTGAGGAGACATCGTTTTTTAAGTTTTTTACGGTTTTTGGAAAGCTATCTGATTTGATTTCTAATTTGGGATATAAGATTGAAAAGAATAAACTTGTAAAAAAAAGCAATTCGGATAACTATAAAAACACAAAAATTTTTCCATACGAAATACAATATACAATCAATAGAAAATATGCTCAAGACCTAAATAGAAAAATTGAATCAAGCGAGAACTTAAAATATATGCAAATAGGTGTCGGTGCGTTAGGCTCTCAAATAGCAAATAATTGTATTAGATCCGGATTTGGAGAATGGGTATATTTGGATGATGATGAGTTTTTGCCTCACAATATAGCGCGTCATTGTCTATTGCGAGAATATGTTTGCGCCAATAAAGCGGACAGTATGGTTAAATATGCAGATTCCATACTATTTCAAGGCGAAAGTTCAAGTTATGGGGCAATAGCATCTAATATATTTGATGTAACTGCACAAACTGAAATACAGAATAATTTTTCGAGCGTTCATATGCTTGTTGATACATCTGCTTCTATTGCAGTTGAAAGAAAAATCGCCTTGGATTATAAGAATACACCTAGATGTATGAGTTTATTTATGAATCCTTCAGGAACATCTTTAGTAATGTTGCGCGAAGATAAAAAAAGATCTATAAAACTTGACACGCTTGAAATGCAATATTATCGATTAATTGTAAATACGGAATTATTAAATAATCACTTACAATTATCAGAAAGAGTCCTTTATTCAACAAGTTGCCGAGGAAGTAGCTTGGTGTTTTCACAAGACATGACCGCGATTTTTTCTGGGATGGGAAGTAAAGTTATAAAGCAAGCTGACACTGAAGAGGTTGCTCTCGTATGTGTTTGGTATGAGGATGGATTAGAAATTAAATGTATTGAAGAAAATGGAGAATTTTTCGAAGAAATAGAACATGGTGAATGGATTTTGAAAATTTCATCATCCGTTAAAGAAAGATTATATACTTTGAGGTTTGAAATACTCCCCAATGAAACTGGAGGGATTTTAATTGGATCCTTTGATTTCTTTCGTAAAATTTGCTATGTTGTAGATATATTAAGGGCTCCTGTAGACAGCAAAGAGTATCCAACGGCATTTATAAGGGGAAGCAAAGGGCTTAAGAAGCAAATACAGCATATTGAAAAGTTTTCCGTGGGTAATTTATATTATATCGGTGAATGGCATTCACATCCTAACAATAACACTAACGCAAGTACAGACGATAGAATTTTGTTAAAGTCAATCTCTGAGTTTACAAATGCAGAATGTAATCCTGGAGTTATGATTATTGTAGGAGAAGATAATTTTCAGGTTTATATGTCATAGCTGTTTATTAACGAATCCTAATAGTAAAATAGCCGAAATAGAGGCAAAAATCTCCGCAAGTGGTCAAACATGTGGTCAAAGGTGAAAAATGGGCTTGTTCAACCCTCGAAGCAGGGAAGAACAAGCCCGTTATGTATATCACGAAAACACGAGATTTCGCGAGAATTTGCGAGGAAATAAAAGAAAATCGGAGGTTCGATTGAACCTCCGATTCTGGTCTGAGTGACAAGACTTGAACTTGCGGCCTCTACCACCCCAAGGTAGCGCGCTACCAGCTGCGCCACACCCAGATCTTTACGACCTATATATTATAACACATTGTTTTTCATAAGTCAAGCCTTTTTTATCAAAATATTTTCTTTTTTTTACAATATATTTTAGGCGTTTTTGCACAAAACAAATAATTTACAATTAAGTCTTGATTTTTCTATAAAGGTATGCTATAATACAAAGGATATTTTTCAAAATACTTTTATTTGGAGGTTTTCTACTATGGGTGGTGGAGGCGGATTTGGCGGCATCATTATTATTGCCGTTATGTTCTTTGCTCTTTATTTCTTTATGATAAGACCCCAGAAGAAGCAGGAAAAGCAGGTCAAGGACATGCGCGACTCTCTTCAGGTTGGTGATGAGATCACAACTATAGGTGGACTTATCGGCAAAATCGTTAGCATCAAGGATGAGACTCTCGTTATGGAAACAAGCCGCGACGGAACTAAGATCAGAATTCTTCGTTCTGCTGTTCGTTGCGTTGACGTTCCCGCAGAGGAATCTAAGAAGGACTAATTTGATAAACAAAAGTCTGTGGCAAAATGCCACAGACTTTTGTTATTATTGGACTTTAAGCCTCCTCGGACTTGACAAAAAGCATTTATTATGGTATCATTTAAGGAGAGTATAGTTATAAGAAATTTGTTTTTATCATAAGATATGAAAGGTGTTTTACACAGATGAAAGTAGGATTTGTTTCCCTTGGTTGTCCTAAAAATCAGCTTGACACAGAGGTCATGCTTCATGAGGTAATGGCAGCGGGTTACGAGGTGACCCCTGAGGAAACCGAGGCGGACGTTGTAATAGTAAATACTTGCGGTTTTATTGAAAGTGCAAAGCGCGAGGCGATAGACAATATACTCGATGTGGCATGGCTCAAAAAGCACCACAAGCTCAAGGCTATAGTTGTCACAGGTTGTCTTGCTGAGCGCTACAGAGAGGCTATATTTGAGGAGATCCCCGAGGTCGACGCGGTGCTTGGTGTTGGAAGCATACACAACATTGTCGAGGCAATAAATGCGATCACATCTCCTAAAAAGAAAAAGTCTTTCAAGTATTCTTCCTTTGAGGATAAGGAATGCGTTAGACTTGGCGGTGACCGAGTTCTTACCACACCCGAATATATGGCATATCTCAAGATCGCGGAGGGATGTGATAACAAGTGTGCTTACTGTGCGATTCCCGCGATAAGAGGCCGTTTCAGAAGCCGTACGATAGAGGATGTCGTTGCCGAGGCAAAGCAGCTTGAAGCACTTGGAGTCAAGGAGCTCGTTGTCGTGGCACAGGATATTACACGATATGGTAAGGATATATACGGAGAGTACCGCCTCGACAAGCTTCTCAGAGCAATTACAGATGCGACGAGTATTCCGTGGATAAGACTTCTTTATTGCTATCCCGACAAAGTAACGGACGAACTGATAGCCGAGATACGAGATAACCCCAGAATTCTCAAATATATAGATCTTCCTATGCAGCACATAAGCGACCATATGCTTACCGCGATGAACCGTCACGGGGACAGTGCTATGATCCGCAATGTCGTTGCAAAGCTTCGCCGCGAGATTCCCGACATAGTTATACGCACAACCTTCATAGTCGGATTTCCGGGTGAGACCGAGGAAGATTTTGATGAGTTGTTTGACTTTGTAAAGCAGATGAAGTTTGAGCACGTGGGTGTGTTTACTTACTCCCGTGAGGAGGATACTCCTGCGTATGACTTTGATGATCAGATAGACGAGCAGATAAAGCAGGACCGTATGGACAGTCTTATGCGCGAGCAGCTTGATATCAACGAGGAAAGAAACCGCGCGATGATAGGCAAGACGATAACCGTGCTTTGTGAGGACTTTGATCCTGTAAGCGAGATCCACTTTGGTAGAGGCGAAGCCGACGCGCCCGAGATCGACGGAAAGATATATTTTAAGTCCGACGTAAGAATTGCCCCCGGAAGCTTTGTTAAGGTCAAGATAAGAGACGTGCTTGACTATGACCTGATCGGCAGGGCAATAACCAGAAAATAATTTTAAGAAAGGGCTGACTCAAATGAAACTCAACCTACCCAATAAACTGACAGTGCTCAGGCTTTTTCTTGTTCCCGTATTTTTGATAGTTGGCTTTTTGCCCGAGGAGATACTTCCTTTCCACATATCCTGTCTTGTGTGTGCGGTGCTGTTTATAGTAACTGCGCTGACCGATATGTTTGACGGAAAGATAGCCCGCAGAAATAATCTCATAACCGACTTTGGTAAATTTCTTGATCCCGTAGCGGACAAATTTATGGTAATAGGCGCGCTTTTTGTCATACTTTATAAGTTTGACGGCATGCGAATTCCTATGATCATTACACTTATAGTTATCGTTTTCCGCGAGCTTGCGGTCACATCTATGCGCCTTGTTGTTTCAACAGGAAACGGTATAGTAGTTGCGGCTAATATGCTTGGCAAAGTAAAGACCGTATCTCAGGTCGTGTTTATTTGCACGGCACTTCTTGAACCGGTCGTAGAGTTTATCGTTGAGCTTTTGCTCGGCGGAGCTGACAAATACTTACTGCATGGTGTTTATCCGCTCACACTTGCTACAATGGTATTTACGATAATAATGACCGTTTGGTCAGGCGCTAACTATATCAAGGCATATTGGAAATATCTTGACCCGGAGAAATAAACAAGAAAGTGGCTCACAAATGTGAGCCACTTTCTTGTTTTCAAAACGCGAGAGTGCGCATTATTTCCAAACGCACAGCGTCTGTAAAAGAATATCTGCCGGATATGATAAGCACGTCATCGGGATCAAGAGAGGAAAGTATCCTCTTTGCCGCGATCTTGGGAGAGGTGAAAAATTCAAGCGAGTAGTCCGCGGGAATACCTCTTGCGATAGCCTTCTTTTCCTCTTCGTCTTTTGATATGGAATATATCTCGGTTATCTTATATCCGCGTTCGGTGAGCTTGTCGATGTAGGTGTTTATAAGCTCGGCATCAGCGGGAAGACAGAGCTTTAGATATCTGCCCGTTATCTCTGAAAAATCAAAGAAGGATTCACACACGGTGTCAACCGCCTCAAACTTGTACGTACTGTCAGCAATGATGGTGGGGCTTGCGGAAAGCACCTCGAATCTCGATTTTATCTTAACCGAAGCCAAGGCTTCCTTTTCCTTTTCAACGGGGATATTAAATCCGCATCTTCTGAGCATTTTGACTATCTCGATAACGGTTATCGCGTTGGTAGTCTGAAATCTTCCGCAGAGTGCGAGCTTGTAGGTCTCGCTGCCATACACGAACGACGTTCCGATAAGTGAGAGCTGCTTTACGGTGAGAGATGAGCGAACAGGTACGGTGAATCGGCAATTTATCTCCGCGCAGATATCGGATATCGTTTTGTGCGCAAATGCGTTTTGCGGTGCGCTGACGATCTCGGTGATACCGCGGCGGATATACGCTCTTATCCTTGCGATCTGCTTTTTATCCTCGTTAGGTATTGCTCCGCAAATGACCGCCGCAAAGGGAGGCTTCAGGAAGAGAGAGGGATCGGTCGGGCTGTGAGTACTCTCGATTATGCATATCTCGCATCCGTTTTGCGCATAAAAGCAAAGACCTGCAAGGAGTATTACCTCGGCACGTGTCAGTGTAGGCAAAAGCTCACCCGAAAGCAAAGGGGCGGGAATATCCGAAAACTCATCGGGGAGGGTTTCATCTTCCACAAGCGCGGCCTTTGCGAGAGCGATACGCTCCTTCATTTTCGTAACCGTACCTGCGATGATTCCGATTATTTCCGTGAGTTCAGTTATAGATATCGGCTCTGCGTTGTGTCTTATGTTTTCTTTCACGTCGGAAAGACGCGAGAGTGTCACGGTACACACGTTGTGAGCGGATTTTGTGAGTGTGGCAGAGAGCAGGGCGGAACAGATGGTTTTTCCGTTGCTTCCTGCTAAATGTATATAATTCAAACGCTTTTGGGGAGAGCCCAAAAGAGATGCTACGTAAGCCACACGGTCGAAGGAATATCGCTCATCCTGTAGCTCCGGCGCATCTATTATATATTTTTCCGCATTGTGATAGGTCATATATACCTCACGTTTATTACTTCAAATTGAGTAGGAATGCCTTTGCGGTTTCGTACTCCTCAGCGTATTTCTTGTAGGGGTTAGAGGAAAGATCAGCCCCCTTTATTTTTATAGCTCGAAGCAAAATGTTTTTCGGCGCGTCCTCTACAAGCTCAAGAGCCGCCGTGCGATAGCCTTTTGACTGGAGAAGCTTGAGTCTGAGCGCGTCGGTTGCCGCGTCGCAGAACTTTTGCCTGAGCATAGAATGTTCAGCGATAAACGACAGAGTAGGGCAATTCAGCGTATGGTTAAGCTCGTGGTGACAACAGGGTGTCGCGAGAATTACCTTGGATTCCCAAAGGAGCGCCTTCTCAAGCACGATATCTGTTGCGGTATCGCAAGCGTGGAGCGAAACAACGAGGTCAGGAGCTCTTTCCGACTCGTAGTTGAGTATGTTACCGCATACGAAGGAAAGACCGCTGAAATCGAGTTTTTGAGCCACCTCAGAGCAATACTTGACAACGTCGGGCTTGAGGTCAACACCGACCATCTTTGTCTTAAGTCTCAGCACGTTTGCGAAGTAATGATATACCGCAAGGGAGAGATAGCTCTTGCCACAGCAAAGATCCGCGATAAATATCTCATCTTTGGGGAGCTCGTGCTCAATGTCGCGTATCATCTCTACAAATCTGTTGATCTGTCTGAATTTAAGCTGCTTTTTGTCGTATATTCTGCCGTTTGCATCCGAGATGCCGAGAAGCTTCAAAAAAGGCTCGTCTCCCGTCAGAATATGTTTTTTCTTTATATTGTTAGACTGCACCTCGACCGATGCGACGGTGTTAGCATCAAGAGCTCTTTTCAGCTTTGCGCCGTTTATAAGAGTAGACTTGCCGGACTTTGAAGTTTTTAGCTCGCACTCACCGACAGAGGATATAACGTTTATCTGTGCAAAGCGGGACGCGATCTCGAAAAGTTTTTCCTCGGCATCTTTTTTTGCTATGTTTTCGTGTGTTGCCTTGTTGTCCTTGTGGAAATATTCCGCCTGAAGCACGGTATCTCCGCCTATTTTTCTCATGGTCATAACCATTTTAAGTATAGTAGAGTCAGCAGGCTTTGAGAAAACAGCCTTTTTCAGAGCCTGCTTTTCGGTGCACAGAAGTATTATATTTGCTATCTCACAAATTTCTGCAGATAGAGTTTTGTTTTCGTTTTCCATAATATCAGTTGCCCTTATTGATTTCTTTATTAGGATCTACGCTTTTCTTGAAAGAAAATTTGTTTTCTTCACCGTTCATAAGTCGCTTGATATTCTCGCGGTGCATGAATACCACGAGCGCGGCGATTATTACGGTAATGATAACGTAAGCGCCGCTGCCGCCATTGAATATCTTTTCAATACGGTCAAGCACCACGGGATAGAGCACAGCGCACATTATAGAGCCAAGTGAGATATACTTTGAAAATCCTACTATTATAACGAATATAACGAGAAGTATAAGGAATACGAAGGGGTTACACATAAGCATAGATACTGCGGTCGTCACAACACCTTTGCCGCCCTTGAATCTGTAGTAGATAGGGAACATATGTCCTAGGATACAGAAAAGCCCCGCAATATAAGCCCCGTACTGACCGAGAAGGGCGTATCCGAGAAAGCCTGAGACTACGGCCTTGAGTGCATCGCCAAGTAAAGTCAAAACAGCTGTCTTTTTACCAAAGGTACGCATCATATTTGTCGCACCCGCATTTCCGCTTCCAAACTCTCTTATATCTTTTTTATATACCTTTTTAGAAAGGATTATAGCAAAATTCATACTTCCCAAAAAGTAGGGCGCGGCAATACATACTATCGCGGCAACAAGCAGCCAAATTGCTTTTGTTGTTTCATCAAGTGTACTGCCGAACAGAAACTTTCCGAACACTCCTATACTAAAGAACTCATTAAAGGTCATAACTTTGATCCTCCGAATAAGATTATATCTTATTAAGTATAGCATATCCTTATCCTTTTATCAAGAGAAAGAAGGAAAATTTAAAAGAAAGGACACAAAAAACAGCCTCGCAGCAAAGCCGCGAGGCTGTTTTTTTATATTAGTCAGATATTATTTCTCAAGATCCTTCATGATGCTGATAAGAAGGTCTCTGGAAGCGATGATGTCATTGTTCTTCTCTTCGCCTTCCTGGATCTCACGCTCGATGGTGTAAGGACCGGTGTATCCGAGTTCTGCAAGCTTTGCAACAACTGCGGGGATGTTAGCCTTTCCTTTACCAACTGCGGTTTCAGCGCCAAGCTCCATACCGTCTGTGGGGTAGAGACCGTCCTTGATGTGAACGTTGCGAACGTACTTACCGAAAACGTCGAGAGCGTCGAGTGTGTTTGCCTTTCCGTAGAGGATAAGGTTAGCTGTGTCGAAATTGATACCGAGGTTGTCAGTTCCAACAGCGGTGATAGTTCTGTGCATTGTTACGGGAGTTTCCTGACCGGTCTCGAAGAGGAAGTTCTGACCTCTCTTCTTGTAGATCTTTGCGAGGTGCTTAAGAGCACTTACTGTCTCAGCAAAGAGAGTGGAGTCGGGGTTCTCGGGAATAAATCCAACGTGAGTAGCGATGTCTGTTACACCGATCTTCTCGGCGAACTCGGAAGCCATCTCAAGCTCCTTAACTCTGTGAGCTCTGTATGCGGGGGGAACGATACCGATGGTAGCGGGACCGTCTGTGAAGTTCCAGATTCTGGGGCCGCTCCAACCTGCCCAAAGAGCAGAGATCTTAAAATCGGTCTGCTTGAGAGCGTCGAGGATCTCAGCAGCCTTTTCGTCTGTGTAAAGCTCAGGATCGTAGTTAGAGATCTGGCAGGACTGCATTCCAAGCTCTTTTGCCTGCTGGAACTTCTCGAGGAAGTTGGTATCCTTGCCGGCATTTATCATAATACCTATGTTGTTCATACTTTTTCTCCTTGTATATAAGTATTGTAAAATTAGTTAAACTTTACCTTGTCGCCGTCCTTTGCGATACTCTCGCGGATAGCTTCAACAAGCTCTACCGTCTTCATAGCGCTGGATGCGGGGTTGTTTATGTTCTCAAATGTAGGATCGGTGATGCATGTTGCGATGCAACGGATCTCCTCGCCCATCTCGTGACGCTTCTCGTACTCAGCCTCGTAAGGAGCGATAGACTTGTCCTCGGGGTAAACCATAAGCTTTTTGCCCTCAAGTACAACAGATGCCTTCTCAAATCTTACTCTGAAGCCTGCGGAGAAGGGGAGTGTGGGAGATTCGTCCCAAGATCCTGTAGCAACTACTGTGAGATCGGGGTAGAAGAAACGAGTGTTGATGTACTGCCAACGAGACTCGTCGTCATAAGCGATAGCAGAAACAGCCTCGGGCTCGCCGAAGAGGAATCTTACCATATCTACGTCATGAACGTGGAGGTCAAGAACGCATCCGCCACTTCGCTTTTCGTCTATGAACCAGCCCTCAAAGCCCCATCTGGGAAGAACACTGAGACGTGTCATAGAAACGTGTCTTACCTTACCGAAGGTCTTATTGTCGATAAGCTCCTTGAGGTAGAGGTACTGAGAGTGGAATCTGAGGCACTGACCTATCATAAGCTCCTTGCCGCATTCCTTTGCAACTGCGATCATTTCAGCGCAGTCCTCAGATGTGAGAGCCATGGGCTTCTCGCACATTACGTGGTAACCCGCTCTGAGCATCTTGCATGTGTATTCCTTGTGGAGGTATGTAGGGAGGCAGATGTCGATAAGCTCGAACTCCTCCTTAGCCATCATCTCCTCAAGATCTGTGTAGAGGTTGATTCCCGCAAGATCAGCACGTGTGCCGGATCCGATGTTTATCTCTGCGGTGGATACGAACTGCTTGGGATCGATATCACAGATCGCAACGAGCTTAATGGGAGTTCCGTCCTCCTTGAATGTTTCATGTCCTTTGATGTGAGACTTTGCAATTCCGCCAAATCCCAACATAGCCATTTTGAGTTCTCTCATGGTTAAAATCCTTTCTTGGTTTGATTTTATTATTCGAGTATTGATTTTTCTTTTTTGTTGTGTTACAATAGACCGAAAGAGAAAGTCTTACTTTGCGAGACCCTTAGCAAGCTCTGCTGTGTCTCTCGCGATAACGAGCTCCTCGTTTGTGGGGATAACGTACACCGCAACCTTGGAAGAGGGCTTTGTTATTCTTACCATATCGGACTGACGCTTGGTCTTTGCGTTAACTTCCTTGTCAAGCTCGATTCCGAGATACTCCATATCCTCGCAGATAAGCTCGCGGAGCATGGGGCTGTTCTCACCGATACCGGCTGTGAATACAACTGCGTCAAGACCGTTCATCGCTGCGGCATATCCGCCGATGTACTTCTTGATCTGGTACTTGAGAATATCAACGGAAAGCTTACACTTCTCATAGTTGGGGTCAGAGGGCCCTGCTGCGATAGCATCCTCAATGTCTCTGGAGTCAGAGGAGAACTCGGTAACACCGAGGAATCCGGACTTCTTGTTCATGAGGTCGTTCATCTGAGCTGCTGTGAGATTTTCCTTTTCCATAATGTATGTTACAAGCGCGGGGTCGATATCACCGCAACGTGTACCCATCTCAACACCTGCAAGAGGAGTAAAGCCCATAGATGTATCTACAACGCAACCACCCTTTACAGCAGAAATAGAAGAACCGTTTCCGATGTGGCAGGTGACTATCTTTGTCTCCTCAGCGGGCTTGTCCAAAAGCTTTATCATCTCGCTGCTTACATATCTGTGAGATGTTCCGTGCATACCGTAACGACGGATGCCGTAATCTCTGTAGTATTTGTAGGGGAGAGCATATATATAAGCTTCGGGCTTCATTGTCTGGTGGAACGCTGTGTCAAATACGAGAACCTGAGGCTTGCCGGGCATTACTGCAAGACAACCCTTGATACCCATTATGTGAGCGCCCGTGTGAAGAGGAGCAAAGTCGCGGCAGCACTCGAGCTTGTCGAGAACATCGTCTGTGAGAAGGATAGACTGAGAGAAGAAGTCTCCACCGTGAACGACACGGTGACCTACAGCCTCGATCTCATCCATACTTGAGATACAGCCGACCTCAGCATCGGTGAGCATATCGACAACCAACTTCATAGCTACCGAGTGGTCAGCCATGGGTGTCTCCTTAACTGTTTTTGTGCCCTTGATGAGCTGCTTGTGTTCGATCTTGGATCCATCTATTCCGATACGATCACAGATACCTTTTGCGAGAACATTGTCAGAAGAAGTATCAAAAAGCTGATACTTGAGAGAGCTGGAACCCGCATTTACAACCAATACGTTCATTTGTTGAAAAAACCTCCAATCGTTTTTTGCATAACTACTATAATTATACTACAAGAATCCAACGATTTCAAGTAGAAAACGAAAAAAATACCAAATAATTATAAAGATTTAAAGTACAAATTTCAAGAAGGAAAATAAATATGTCAGTTTACGGAATTATTGCAGAATTTAACCCCTTTCATAACGGTCATAAATATCTTATCGACCGTGCGAGAGAACAAGGGGCAGAGACTATCGTTTGCGTGATGAGCGGCAACTCGGTTCAGCGCGGAGAGATAGCTCTTACCGATAAGTATAAGAGGGCTAGAATGGCACTTTTGGAGGGTGCGGATCTTGTGCTCGAAATGCCGTACCCTTACTCCTCGGCAAGTGCTGAAAGGTTTGCGATGGCGGGGGTTAAAATAGCCTCGGAATTTGCGGATATTATCTTTTTTGGCTCCGAATGCGGGGACATAGACGTGCTTACCGATGCAGCAAAGATAACCTCGGGTGAAGAGTTTGTAAAGGAGTATAAAGCATCTCTTACAAACAACTCCGGAACGGCAAGCACATACTTTGATCTGCTGGAAGCCAAGACAGGGCGCAAGTATCTGTCAAACGACATTTTGGGAATAGAGTATATAAAAGCCGCGCTTCGTATGGGCAAAGAGATATCCTTTGCAACCACCTCGCGTATAGGCAATGATTATGCTTCCGGTGAGCTCTTTGACGGTAATCTACAGT
Organism: Eubacteriales bacterium; assembly: GCA_045653105.1. Lineage (GTDB taxonomy): Bacteria > Bacillota > Clostridia > Oscillospirales > CAG-272 > HGM12713. The sequence continues at coordinate 13,855 of JAZOLL010000068.1, read as the reverse complement.
CAGCATCTGCGATAAGGCGTTTGATAGCCGAAGGTAAGCTTGACAAAGTGAGCGGATATATGCCAAAGGAGTGCATAGCTATCCTTGACGAAGCGGTGAAAAATGGGGAGATTACAGACCTCTCAAAGCTTGATATCGCGATAAAGCTATTCTTCAGAATGACCTCGCCAGACCTTATATCCGACTCTGCAGAGTGCGATATGGGGCTTGCATCAAGGATATGCAATGCCGCTTGGGAGTGCAAGGATAAGACGCTTTTGGAGTGCTTGAAAACCAAGAGATACACCGACGCAAGACTCAGACGCGCTATGCTTTTTGCTCTCACCGGAGTTAAGACCGACGATCTTTCCGCACCAATTGAATACGTAAATCTTCTCGGTGCTAATTCGCGCGGACGAGAACTTCTTGCGAGGCACAGAAAAGAGGGTGGTATAGCTGTTCTCGCAAAGGCTACAGATGTTCCAAATACAAAGGGAGCAGAGAGACAGTCTGAGCTTTCTTCAAAGCTTGATGCCGTATTCCCGCTTGCATTGAATACAGAAAAAACACCTGCGGACCTATTAAAATCTTCGCCTGTAATATTTTGATATCTAATATTGCATATTTTATCCTCACCGCGAATATATTGTGGTATATATAAGGCTCGGAGGATAAAGAGAAATGAGCGCAAAACATAAGGTCAGAAAAAAGAAGACAGAGGGAAGTGACGACGGATTTCGCGGGGTGTTTAAGCACTCGCTCGTTGGTTTTCTCTATGCTGTTTTCATATTGATGATGCTTTTGCTTGTTGCCACAGGTGTGGCTTTGAGTACGGAAGATCCCGATTCGCTCATCGGTACACTTGCGTTTTCCGCACTTTATATTTCCGCGTTGTTTTCTGGACTTATCACGGCAAAGCGATGTGGCAAAAATGCATTGATTTCGGGAATGCTCAGTGGCATATGGCTTGTGATTTCACTTTTGATCATCTCGTTTTTTCTCAACAACACATCTTCGCAGGGGCATCCCTTGGGAATCGAGATGCTGATAAGAGGCTCCTTTATACTCGTGTCTGTACTTGGCGGATATATAGGAGCGAACAAACCTAAAAGTAAAAAAAGAAGAAGAGGCTGAGATCAGCCTCTTCTTTTTATTTGTTTAGTCTTCTTTGTTCTTTCTTCTTACCATTGCAAGAGAAACACATGCAAAGGTGGGAACGAGAGCGATGGATACAAGAGATACAGAACCCTTGCAGCCCTTCTTTTCAGCGGTCTCGCCGGTGGTTGTTGTGGTATCAGTTGTCTCTGTGTTGTCTTCCACAGGGGGAACTGCGCCAACCTTAAGATTGAGTGTGTAGCTCTTGTTGTTCTCAAGCTTGTAACGGTTGAGGTTTGTTGCGTAATACTCAGTCTGAATAGTTGCCTCTCCGTTCTTGAAGTGCATAAGGAATACCATACCTGTAGGCTGGATATTCTTGTCATAGGACTGAGGATTTACAAGGAAGTTTGCAACAACGTTGCCTTTTTCTCCGGTAGTCTCAAAGTAGAAGGGGTCTTCGACTCCGATGTGACCGGAAACGGTCATAACAACGTTCTCGTGCTTTGAGAGACAGTGTGTCCAGAGAACACGGGGGCTCATGTTGTTGTTTTTGCTGGAAACTATAACACTCTTAACCTCAGCGGGATACAAGGGACGACCTATGTACTTCTGGATATCTTCATCGTATATGTGCTGAGCATAAGCGTGAAGGGTGATTATAGCGTTATAATCAGCATATTCGGTCAAAAGATTATCTACCCACAGCATAGCGCCCTCGGTGGGGTTAAAGTCGATGGTTATAAAGATAAACTTTGTTCCGGCGATCTCGACGAGTCTGTAGGAGTTGGTTATGGAACCGTCCATATAATACTCCTCTGCCCACGCCTGTGCGGGGGCATTTGACTCAGGCTCCATACTACCGTCATAGAAGCCGTTGAAGTTCTTCGTATAAGCGTCGTAGTTGAAGTAATCGTCGATCTTATAGTCGTCGTGGTTACCTCTTACAACAGAGTAGGGGACAACACCGTCAAGCTTCTGAATAGCATTCTTAACGATTTCCCACTCTGCAGTGCCGGAAGCCTGAGTTCTGTCAGTGCCGGCTGCATAGGATAGGTTAGGGTCGTTTTCAGATGACCACTCTGTGAGGTCTCCAAGAGTGAATACGTGCTGAATTTTCTTTTCTCCTACGTTGTTTGCGATCCATGTGAAAAGGTTATCTACGTAGTTTGTACCGTTATAATAGTCCATCTCGGTGATAGACTGAATGTCGCCTACGAAAGCAAATGTGTAATCGTAGTCTTCCGGTTTGATGCTATTCTTAGATGTGTACCACTTGTTTTCCTTCGGCATCTCAGCGGCGTAGGAGGAAAAGACCCCCATAGCCGCCACCGAGAATATCATAGCAATAAGTGTTATTACAGAAATTATTCTAATCTTCATTGTACCTTTGACTTCGTATATAGAGGGGGATTAGTCGTTTTCTTTCTTTCTGAGCTTTACAGCGGATACAGTGACAAAAGCGGGAATAAGAGCAATAGAAACAAGAGATACAGAACCCTTACAGCCCTTCTTTGCAGCGGGAGTTGTAGTGGTCGTTGTGGTAGTAACGGTATCATCTGTTGTGGGGAGAGTTGTCATTTCGGGAGTAACGGTGAAGGTGCTGAGACTCCACTTGCCGTTGTCGCCATATGTCCAGAGGTTGTTGTTAGAACCGTTTCTGGACTGTGCGCCTACCTTGTAGCTGTCAAGTATAGTGGAGTAGTACTCGGTTCTGATTGTCTTTCCGTCCTCGGAGAAGTGCATAAGGAATACCATACCTGTAGGCTCAACTCCAAGACCGTCTTCGTTTGTGCTATCCTCATATACCTGAGGGTTAACGAGAACGTTGAGAACCTGGTTACCGTTAGTTCCGGTCTGCTTGAAGAAGAAGGGGTCATTTGCTCCAACGTGACCGGAAACAGTCATAATAACATTAGAGTGCTTGGAGAGACAGTTGCTCCAAATATAATCAGGAGCTGCACCGTGGAAATTACCGCCAACGATAACTCTCTGAAGATTGAGCTTTGTAAGGAGATCTCCGTCCTTGGGGTTTCCGAGTGCGTCCTCACCTCTCCATGTGTAGGAGTGCATTGTGATTATAGCCTTGTGGTCGGAATACTGTGTCAAGAGATTATCCATCCAGGTTACAGCGCCTCTGGTGGGGTTGAAGTCAAGTGTGATAAAGATGAACTTTACTCCGTTGATCTCAGCGAGTCTGTAGGAGTTGGTTATGGAATTTGTATAGTGGGATTGAGCAAACGCTGTGCTGGAAGAGTCTGTTTCGCAGTCACCTGTGTAGAATCCGTTGAAGTTCTTAGTGTAAGCTTCATAGTTGAAGAAAGAGTCTATCTGGTAGTCATCGTGGTTTCCTCTTATTACGGAGTAGGGAACAACACCGTCAAGCTTCTGGATAGAGGGCTTGATAAGCTCCCACTCTTCTGCGCCTACCTGAGGGTTAGATGTGTGACCGTAAGAAAGCTCAGCGTCATCACCGGAGGAGAACTCTGTGAGGTCGCCAAGGGTGAATACATGCTTGATCTTCTTGGACTCAGCATTGTTTGCGATCCATGTGAAGAGCGTGTCAACGTGGTTTGTGTCATTAGAAGGATCGCTATCCTGTCTTGACTGATAATCGATCTCAGTGATCTTCTGAATGTCGCCTACAAAAGCAAAAGTGAAGGCCTGATCCACAATACCGCCGTTGTCGGTCCAATCTTCGGGTATGTGGTAGGGAAATGTAGGTGTTTCTGCCGCGAAAGCAGGTACAAGGCTCATAGAAGCTACGGAAAGTATCATAGCTATGAACAATGTGATTGAGAGAATTTTGTTTTTCATAATTTACCTCCAAATAAAATAATTGAAATTTATTTTTTATTTTATTGTTTTTGCTAGTCAGGGACTTATCTTCTCTTGCTGATGACAGAGGAGAAAAGTATCATCATCGGAATTATCTCAAGACGGCCTATCAACATATTCAGAGAAAGGAATATCTTAGATGGATATGAGAAGAGGGCAAAGTTTGTTGCAGGGCCTACCGCATCAAATCCCGGTCCGACATTATTGAGTGTCGCAAGTGTTGCGGAAAAATTCGTTTCAAAAGAAAGTCCGTCTATCGATATAAAGAGTACCGAAGCTACGAGGATAATGGTGTAGAGTATGAAATATCCGGTAGCCGAGCGTACCGTCTCACTCGGGATCGCCTCACCGTCGAGCTTTACGACGTTGACGGAGCGAGGACGTCTTATGTGACGAAGCTCCTTGAGAGAGTTTTTGAAGAGTATTATCACTCTGGAGATCTTAAGTCCTCCGGCGGTAGATCCTGCGCAGGCACCGATTACCATAAGCGTGAGAAGGACGGTTTTCGAAAGGGTCGGCCAGAGGTTAAAGTCGACCGTTGAGAATCCGCTGGTAGACATTATGCTCGTGGCCTGGAAGAAGGCGGCTCTTACCGTGTCCGAGATACTGTCGAACATCGTGTAGATGTTTGCTGTTATAATAAAGGTCGCAATACCGCAAATGAGCAAATACACGCGGAGCTCCTCGCTCTTCAGAACATCCTTTACCTTTCCCATAAGGAGGAAGAAATAAAGGTTGAAGTTTATACCGAAGAGGAGCATGAATATCGCTACTATCCACTCAATGGCGGGATTGTTGTAACCGGCGATTGAGGTGTTAAGCACCGAAAATCCTCCGGTTCCCGCGGTTCCGAACGCGGTTACCAGGGCATCGTAAAGCGGTAGCTTAAATATTACCATGATTGCCGTCTGTATAAAGGTCAACGCCACGTATATGCCGTAAAGGATGAGCGAGGACTGTCTCATTTTGGGAACGAGCTTTCCTTTTGTAGGTCCGGGGACCTCGGCCCTCATCAGATGCATTGTCTGTCCACCTGCCGAAGGGAGGATGGCCAGCATAAATACGAGCACTCCCATACCACCGAGCCAATGAGTAAGGCTTCGCCAGAAGAGGATTCCTTTCGGGAGTATTTCAACGTTGCTAAGAATGGTCGCCCCTGTCGTGGTAAATCCTGAAGCGGATTCAAAGAACGCATCTATATAGTTCGGTATGGAGTTTGAAAATACAAAGGGAAGCGCGCCGAATGCGGAAAGAAGCATCCAACCTGCCGCAACGGTTACAAATCCTTCTTTTGCATATATCTTAGCTTCCTTGGGCTTGAATATTGCAAAGGGTAGTGAAATGCAAAGTATGATTCCTATTGTGATAACAAACGGAAATACGCTCTCTTTGTATATGAGCGCAACTAGAGTGGGAAGTGCCATAAAGGCGGCTTCAATGAGAAGTATGACACCGAGGAGGTATCTTATCATACGGTAATTCATTACTTCAATGTCTCCCGTATTCCTTTGATCTGCGATGTCGTGGTTACAACGATGACCGTGTCTCCAACTGAAATGTAATCGTTTCCGTTAGGGATTATAACGTTTTTATCTCTTACGATACAAGCGAGAAGTATTCCGCTTTGCAATCTAAGAGATTTAAGGGGAATACCGGTGAGTCCCTTTATGTCCGCTTTGATAGAGAATTCAAGCGCCTCTACCTTGCCGTTCATAAGCTTGTAGAGATTTTCTATTTCCGAGCCCTTTACGTTGGCAAGCGATCTTACCTGCTTGAGTATCAAAGAAGCTGTTGAAGACTTGGGCGAAACGATACCGTCAAGGCCAAGTCCTTTGAAAAGCTCTACGTAGGAAGAGGATTTTATCATAGTCACGATCTTGGCAGTAGACTGCTTTTTCGCGTACATCGATACGATGGCGTTGTCCTCGTCGTCATCGGAAAGAGCCAAGAAAGCGTCAGTGGAAGCAAGACCTTCCTCGAGAAGTACTTCCTGCTTGGTGGAGTCGTCGCAGACGACTGTTATCGAGTATTCCGATGCCAGATCAAGACATGCTTGTCTGTTTTTGTCTATTACGGTGGAGCGTATCTTTCCACCTTTGAGAAGTCCCTCAAGATAATAGGTAGTTCTTCCTGCACCGACTATGAGTATGTTTCTGACGGGGTGCTTGTAAGCTCCTATAGCCTTGAAAAATCTTGCGATATCCTCGTCGGGGATAGTGACACAAAGCGTGTCTCCCGCTTCAATTACGAAATTACCTGTAGGTATGTGAGCCTCGTTTCCGCGGAGAACCGCGCATACGATGAAGCGCATATTCAAGGTGGAACGGATCTCGGTAAGAGTCTTATTACATATTGGAGAGTCAGCCGGGACTACGAGTTCCGCGATCTCAACACGGCCTCTACAAAACGTGTCTATCCTGTTTGCGGAGGGGAATTTGAGTGTTCGGTATATCTCGTTTGCCAAAGCAAGCTCAGGATTTATTGTTATAGAGAGATCAAATTCATCTCTCATAAATTCTATCATTTCCGAGTACTCGGGGTTTCTGACTCTTGCTATGGTTTTGTCAACACCGAGCTTCTTTCCTGTAGCACAGCAGAGAATGTTTATTTCGTCGTTTGAAGTGACGGCAACTAGGAGATCCGCTTTGCCAAGGTCAGCTTTCTTCAACACAGAAAGCTCTGCTCCGTTTCCGACAATTCCGAAAAGGTCGTATTTGTTAGATAGCTCAGTCAGCATTGTCTGATCTGTGTCTATGAGAGTAATGTTGTGATTTTCGGGGGCAAGACGCTCGCATATTTCCGCGCCGACAGTGCCTCCACCAACGATTACTATATTCAAAGCCAAACACCTCCTGTTCGAAAAGACCCAAAAAACCTCTTTGACTAGGTTATTATACTATATAACGGTAAAGAATTCAAGTAATTATATCAAAAAAGAGCAGAAGCGACAATTATTTTTTGGTTTTGTTGTTCAATTTGCCCAAGAGATTTTAATTTACAAAATATATTTCAAAAAGTCTGTTGCAAAAAGCAAAAAGCTATGCTATAATGTATATGTTTTTTGGGTGTTTGCTCGAAATACACAGTTTACGGACTGTAAAATAAGGCCATACCAGCCGGGGAATTAGCGGTGCCCTGAACCTGAAATCCGCTACAGCAGGGGTTCATTCCTTTTTTGAGGACCGAACTTTTGTGTATGAGCCGTGCCTGCTGCGTTGAAGAGCGGGTCTTGCGCAATTGGGGGTTGTGAACCATGTCAGGTGGGGAACCAAGCAGCATTAAGCAATTGTCCCAATGTGCCGCGGGGTAGCCTGCTCCGAGCAGAATGTACGGAGTTCGCACAGGGGAGAGGTTCGATCTTAAGGTGTATGGTCTTATTTTACAGCCCGTTTTATTTTGATCAGGATTGGAGGCGCGTCTATGCATCAGGCATTATATCGCAAATGGAGACCGCAAGTATTTGATGACGTATGCGGACAAGAGCATATTACCTCGATACTCAAGTATGAGACCGAGCATCAGAAGTTTTCTCATGCGTATCTTTTCTGCGGTTCGAGAGGAACGGGAAAAACCACTTGCGCCAAGATCCTTGCAAAGGCAGTTAACTGTGAGTCACCCGTAAACGGAAGTCCGTGTAATAAATGTGCCGCTTGTCTGAGCATTGATTCGGGCGCGGCAACAGATGTTCTTGAAATGGACGCCGCATCCAACAACGGTGTTGAAAACATAAGAGATATACGTGACGAGGTAGTATATACACCTACCGCGCTCAAGTACAGGGTTTATATCGTTGACGAGGTTCATATGCTCAGCGGAAGTGCCTTTAACGCGCTTCTTAAAACACTTGAAGAGCCTCCGTCACACGTTGTTTTCATACTTGCAACGACAGAGCTCCACAAGCTTCCGGCTACGATAATTTCACGTTGCCAGCGCTTTGACTTCAGAAGAATATCGACAGAAGCGCTTATGGGTCGTCTTGCTTTCATATCCGAAAAAGAAGGGATCGAAGCTGAGGAATCCGCACTCAGAGTGATATCAAAGCTGGCGCAGGGAGGTATGAGAGACGCGATAAGTCTGCTTGAGCTTTGCGCGGGAAATCACACGCTCATAACCGAGGATCTCGTCAATTTCACACTTGGTACAGGTGGCCAGGAAAAGCTTATAAACACAGTAAAAGCAATAGCCAAAGCAGACTATGATTTTATCTTTGATATCGTGGATGAGATAGTCAGATCCTCAAAGGATATATCTGTGTTCTGGAACGAACTTATCTCTGTTTACAGAGATATTCTCGTCATAAAAACAACGCGCTCGGCTGACAAATATCTCGACCTTACAGACGCGCAAAGAGAGGCACTTTTCTCGGTTTCCGAGCTCTTTACAAAGGAGACCTTGCTCTCGCATATTCGTATGCTTGACGACGCATCTTACGCTATGCAAAACGCGGGATCGGTCAAGAGAATAGTTGCCGAAATGACACTCATAAAAATGAGCGATCATAACCTTGATCCATCTTATGACAACATACTTTCAAGGCTTTCAAAGCTTGAGCTTTACGCCGCTTCTGGTGGGTCTGTGTCAGTGATAAAAGAGAGCAAAGCCGAGGCAAAAAAAGAGGCTGAAAAGCCCGAAAATAAGCTCTTGGAAAAGTCTCAAAAAGCACAGGGATCCACACCTTCAAATACCGTTGCAAGACCCGTTCGTGCGTGGAATGAGATAGCCGAAAAAACCGTTGGCGACGACGGATTTCTCCTTTCCTTTTTGAAAATGGCAAGGGGACATATTTCCGCAGAAAATAAGCTGGTCGTCAGCTTCCCGAACGAGCTTGCTAGGGATATGATAGACAGCGCGGAAATAAAGAGAGTTCTTTGCACGGCGGTAAATATCGAGATGCAAAGCGGGCTCTCCGAAAAAGATGTAATATATCAGGTCGCCGAGGGTGTGAAAAACAATGTCGCGGACGATCTGAATGAATTTGATGTATAAAAATAATTTGATTAAAAGAGGGATAGAAAAATGAGAGCAAACATACCGAAGGGAATGGGCGGCGGAGCCCAGAATATGAGCGCAATGCTTCGTCAGGCACAGAAGATGCAGGAGGATATGGCAGCGCTTCAGGAAGAGCTTGATGCTCGCGAATATGACGTGTCCGCGGGTGGCGGAGTAGTTGGCGTTAAGATCAACGGAAAGAAAGAGATACTCTCTATAACAATAGAGCCCGAGATCGTAGATCCCGATGATATCGAGACACTTTCCGACATACTCGTTGCCGCAGTAAATGAGGCTATCAAGAGAGTTGAGGACACAAACAGTGCAGAAATGTCAAAGGTAACGGGAAGCATCGGTCTCCCCGGAATGTTCTGATATGGCAGACTGTGTAGAGGCTCTGCAAAAGCTTGCCGAGCAATTCGGAAGACTTCAGGGAGTGGGAAGAAAGTCGGCTATGCGCATGGCTTATTCTGTGCTTGAGCTTGACGAGGAGACTGTCAAGGAGTTTGCTAATACACTCGTGGAAGCAAAGGAAAAGATACACGAATGCGCGGAGTGCGGAAATCTTACAGACAGAGACGTTTGCTCTGTATGCTCGGATCTTTCGAGAGACAGAGGACTTATCTGTGTCGTTGAGGATGTAAAGGCTGTTAACTCTATAGAGAAAGTCAGAGAGTTCAAGGGCCTTTATCACGTACTTCACGGAGTTATATCTCCCGTAAACGGAATTACTCCAGACAAAATAAGATTCAAGGAGCTTATTCAGAGAGCGGGCGGCGGAGACGTCAGAGAAGTTATAATAGCGACCAACCCAACTCCTGACGGTGAGGTCACCGCTATGTATATCTCCAAGTATCTCAAGCCTCTTGGCGTAAAGGTCACAAGACTTGCGTACGGAGTTCCCGTGGGATCCGATCTTGAATATGCCGACGAGGTCACGCTTGGACGCGCTATCGAGGGCAGAAGAGACGTTTAACACATTAAAATTGTATTTAGAGAAGCATTTGCTTTCTTGCCGAGTGGCGGAGCAGATGCTTCTTTTTATGCTATTTTGACGAACTTTGATAAAAATTTCGCAAAAAACTATAGACAATTTAGAGAATATATAGTATAATACTTAAAGTACTATCAAGAAGTCCGCGACCATACGCGCACGCGCGTGTGTTGCTTTGACTTTCTTGTGCATATTTTGACCTGTGACGATACTTTTGTATGTGGAGGCTTCTATGAAAATAAAAAGAATAGCCGAACTTCTTGAGGCAGATATACTGTGCGGAGCGGATAACCTCGAAGGAGAGGTGCATTCCGCTTGCGGATGCGATATGATGAGTGACGTGCTCGCTTTCGTAAAAGAGCAAGCTGTTTTGATAACCGGACTTTGTAATCCCCAGGTCGTCAGAACTGCGGAAATGATGGATATGCGCTGCATCGTGTTCGTTAGAGGAAAGGTTCCGCCCAAAGAGGTGGTAGAGCTTGCCGATGAGGCAGGAATAGTCGTACTTGCGACAAAGGAGAGAATGTACGTTGCTTGCGGAGTTCTTTACCAGTGCGGCTTGTCGGGAGGTAGCTTTTTACATGACTGATTGCGTAAACTTTCATTTTGACATTGACGGTGATAACTTCACGTCTGCGGGTGAGGCTTCTGTAAAGATCAAAAAGCTTCTCAGACAGATGGACTTCAGCCCCGAAACGATCAGACGCGTGTCTGTCGCAATGTACGAGGGTGAGATCAATATGGTCATCCATGCGAACGGTGGTACTGCCGACGTAAACGTCTACTGCGATAGAATAGAAATAATACTTAAAGACAACGGTCCGGGTATTCCGGATATAGACCTTGCGATGCAAGAGGGCTTCTCAACCGCGCCCGATAACATAAGATCTCTTGGATTTGGCGCCGGTATGGGACTTCCCAATATGAAAAAATACACAGACGGCATGAGAATAGAATCGGAGCTTGGACAGGGAACAACGGTTTATATGACGGTCAATGCTTGATCCGAGCTTGGGAAAGAGGTATGAATGTCTAAATATAAACATTCCGTTACTCTCGATCTGTCGCGATGCAAAGGTTGTACTATCTGTATAAAAAGATGTCCTACTGAAGCAATACGCGTGAGAGACGGACATGCAAGTATAAAAGAAGACAAGTGTATAGACTGTGGAGAGTGTATCAGAGTATGCCCATATCAAGCAAAGAAGGCAATATTCGATAGTCTTGAGGATTTCTCTGACTACAAATACAAGATAGCTCTTCCCGCGCCCTCTTTTTACGGTCAGTTTGAGGATCTTGACGATATCGACGAGATACTCACAGCCCTTATGATGTGCGGATTTGATGCTGTGTTCGAGGTCTCACGCGCGGCGGAGATAGTCACCGAATATACCAGAAGATATCTCAAACAGCCGGGTATTACAAAGCCTGTCATAAGCTCGGCTTGTCCCGCTATAGTCAGACTTATAGGTCTCAGATTTTCCTATCTTACGGAAAATCTGCTCCCGATAATGCCGCCTATCGAATATGCGGCAAAGCTTGCGCGCCGCGAGGCACTTCGTGACAACCCCGAGCTTTCGGATTCGGATATATGCGTTCTCTTTATATCTCCTTGTCCCGCTAAAGTCAGCTACGTAAAGAATCCTCTTGGCGTAGAGAAGAGCGCGGTGGACGGAGTTTTGGCGGTGAGCGACATTTACTTCAAGGCAAGAGCAAAGCGTAAAGAGGTGAAAGAGCCCTCTGTAGTTTCTTTGTCGGGAATAATAGGTCTGAGCTGGGCAGGTACGGGTGGAGAGGCAACGTCGCTTCTCTCGGACAAGTATCTTGCGGCTGACGGAATAGAGAACTGTATCAAGGTCCTTGATCAAATAGATAACGGAACTATACATAACCTTGAGTTTGTAGAGCTCAATGCGTGCAGCGGCGGCTGTGTGGGAGGAACCCTCAACGTTGAGAACCCATATATAGCCAAAGCGAGACTCAGATCTATCAGAAAATATCTCCCCGTTTCAAGAAACAGAATAGATGCTGTGGATGACGACGGCGGAGTTTCGGATGATATACTTCTCGAAAAGGATTTCTTTGAGACTGAGGTGACGCATGACGCAAAGGACAGAAGCGCGGCAATAGCGCAGATGACCAAGATAGAGGATATATACAAGCATCTTCCGCATCTTGATTGCGGCTCCTGCGGAGCGCCAAACTGTCACGCGTTGGCGGAGGATATAGTCAGCGGTGAAGCGAATGCCGATGACTGCCTTGTAAGACTTAAGGATATATACGCTCGTTACAGAGCCAAAAAATAAGTATTTATAGCAGAGGTGATAGCTTTGACTGTAAAGGAACTTTGCCAGAAAAACGGATATGAGGTCTTGTGTATGCCTGATCCCGACAGAGAGGTCACGGGTGGATACGCTGGAGATCTTTTGAGTTGGGTTATGGGGCGCGCGACCGAAGGGGATGCGTGGATCACGATAATGTCAAACGTGAACATAATCGCGGTGGCATCGCTTGCCGATCCGTCCTGCATAATACTCTCCGAGGATGTTTCTCCGGATGCAGGAGTTAAAGAGAGGGCAGAGGCGCAGGGCATAAACCTCTTAAAAACCCAAAAGAACACGTTTTCAGTGTGCGCTGAAATAGCACCTCTTTTATGAATAAGTATTTTTACGATCTTCATATCCATTCCTGTCTCTCGCCTTGCGGAGACGATGATATGACGCCTAATAACATTGCGGCAATGGCGGCGCTGAACGGACTTAATATTCTGGCGCTTACCGACCATAACACAGCAAAAAACTGTCCTGCATTTTTTGAAGCGTGTAAAAAGCACGGACTTATACCGATAGCAGGTATGGAGCTCTCAAGCGCTGAAGATGTGCATTTTGTCTGCCTTTTTCCCGAGCTTGAGCAGGCGATGGCATTCGATAAAGAGATACAAGGACATTTGCCAAATATAAAAAACAGAGCGGATATCTTTGGAAATCAGCTTATCCTTGACGGGAATGACGAGCAGATCGGCACAGAGGAAAAGCTGCTTATCACGGCGACAGATCTTTGGGCGGCAGACGCTATCGCACTCGCGAGGAGCTATGGCGCTCATGTAAGACCCGCTCATATAGACAGATCCTCAAACGGAATAATATCAATTCTCGGAGACGTTCCTCGTGAGTACGGATTTAATTTCCTTGAGTTTCGGGATTCGGATAAGATCGACGAGTATTTTCGCGATTATCCGTCGCTCTCGGGTTGCTCCACGGTCATCTCTTCGGATGCGCATCATCTGTGGGAGATAAACGAGGCGGAGAACTTCTTTGAGATAGATGACGAGCCGTATAGCTCGGCAAACGTGCGCCGCAAATTTTTTGAGATACTTGCGGCAGATAACACACTGTAATTTATTATTATAAATAAATTAATAAAAATAAAATATGGAGGATTTTTTTCGATATGAAAAAGAATTTGACCACAGTAATGTTCCGTGGTACAAAGGCTCAGGAAGAACAGCTTGTTGCTGAGATCGAGAAGCTTCGCGGAACACCGGGTGCAATGATGCCTATTCTCCAAAAGGCACAGGAGATCTACGGATACCTGCCCATAGAGGTTCAGAAGATCATTGCAAAGCACACAGGAGCATCGCTTGAGGAGATCTACGGCGTATCTACCTTCTACTCACAGTTTGCTCTCAATCCTAAGGGAGAGATCTCTATCGGAGTATGTCTTGGAACAGCTTGCTACGTAAAAGGAAGCGGTGATATCCTTGATAGAATAATCGAGGTTCTTGGATTGCCCGCGGGCGCTACCACTCCCGACGGAAAATTCTCTCTTGAGGCTACCAGATGTATAGGCGCTTGCGGCCTTGCACCGGTAATTACAATAAACAACGACGTTTACGGCAGACTTACCAAGGCTGACGTTGACGGAATCCTTGCAAAATACAGATAATTCGATGAAAGAGCT
>JAZOLL010000067.1:0-14469 GCA_045653105.1 Eubacteriales bacterium | reverse complement strand
ATTCCAAGCCTCCCTTGTGTAAAGGGAGGTGGCTCGCGTAAGCGAGACGGAGGGATTGTAAAAGCAAGATTATACCACAAAACAATCCCTCAGTCAGCTTCGCTGACAGCTCCCTTTACACAAGGGAGCCTTTGGCACAGGGGCGTTCTCACACTATATTTTGTTTGATTCTTCTCATCGGTTAACCTCTTTTGAACCACGCGACTATCGCGTGGTTTTCGTTATACAACCAAAAAGCCCTCTTCCGTAGAAGAGGGCTTTTATTATTTCAGCAAGACTTCATAAGCCTTATATAAAACTCTACCGTGCGGTGGATAGCCTCGATGCGGATGCGCTCGTTGTTTCCGTGGATCGTCGCGCGTTCCTCAGCGGTGAGATCCATTGCTGAGAAGCGGTAAACTCTGTCGGAAATATCGCTGTAATGACGAGAGTCGGAGCACTGCATCATAAGGTAGGGAGAAACGATAGCTCCGCGCCAAGTGGATGCCACGGCAGACGCGATCTTGTCCCAGCCCTCACAGTCTGTGCGGGATACACGGCTCGGATTCATTCCGTGCGTGTACATCACCTCGACCTTGTCGTCGTTTATCGTCTTTTTGAGTCTCTCAAGGGCAGAATCCATATCGTCCTCGGGGTTGAGGCGGATATTCGATACCATAGAAGCGGAGGGCGGGATTACGTTTGACGCGTCAGATCCCTGCATCTGTGTAAATGCAACCGTGGTGCGCATGAGCGCATTGAGCTCGCCGCCCGTCTTTTTACAAAGAATATCAAGCACGGGCAAAAAGATATTTATATTGGCAAATATCACTCTGTAAACGAAAGAGGAATATCTTCCGAGTGTGTCAAACATCTCCGCCACAGGCTTTGAAAGATGTGTCGGGAAAGGATTTGCAAGGACGCGATTACAAGCGCGAGCAAGTCGGTCTATCGGTGCGCCGGGCTTGGGAGCCGAGGCGTGTCCGCCACCCGAATGGACTGTGTAGCGCACGTCCATCATTCCCTTTTCCGCAATACCGATAAGTCCGCAGGGGAGGTCGACTCCGGGGAAAACTCCCTCAACAACAGCGCCTCCCTCGTCAAGCACGAGCGAGGGGTCGATTCCCTGCTCCTTGAAGTAATCAACTATGTGGACAGCGCCGCGTCCGTTGACCTCTTCTCCGCCGGAGAATGCAAAGTATATATCCTTTTCGGGGGTAAAGCCCTCTTTTATGAGGTGCTCCGCCGAGAACAAAACACCGTTGAAGGTGACCTTTGTGTCAAGCGAGCCGCGTCCCCAAAGGCAACCGTCCTTGATTATGCCCTCAAATGCGGGAAGGTCCCAACCCTCCTCAACCACGGGAACTACGTCATAGTGTGCCATCATAACCGCGGGCGCGCCCTCGTTTTTTCCGCGCCAGTGGAAAAGAAGCGCGCGGTCGGGAAGTCTTTTAAACTCGCAGGTCTTCATCACGTTAGGATAAAGCTCGGGGAGTGCCGCGATAAGCTTTTCAAACTCGGCATCGTCCTCAAGAGCGGGATTTCTGTAGGAGACCGTCTTGAAGCGGATAAGCGTCTGGAGTGCGGACACCGCCGCATCCTTATCAAAATCTATTTTTTCCTCACAGATCTTCGGCTGCGCCTTGGGCTTAAAATCACTTGCGCGAAGCAGGATAAATCCGACAAAGCCGATCACGAGAAGAAGCGGGATAAGCCAGAAAAGAAACATATCAGAGAACTCCTTTTTTGTAGAGTATACGGGCAACCGCAACCGTGAAGACTACACCGACGGGAACCATTATTCCAACGGTAGAGGAGTCAAGCGCGGGCACGAATATAAACAGGATGAGCATAAGTATTATCGGAGCTATCGAGAGCTTCAGATTCTTGGATATAAATACCACCGCAAGTCCGCCGAAGAGCGCGGGAAGTATCATATCAAACGCGGGCACGAGCACGGGATTTTCAAGAATAGGTGTAAGCGGCACGATAAGTATAACACCGAGTATTATGATGATCGTTGTAACTATGCTGGACACCGCTATCGAGATAGTGGAGATGACCTCTCCCTCCTCGCTTGAGGATTTCACCCCTGCTCTCTCCATCGCGTCTATAGCGCAGGGGAGCTTGAGGTTAGAGATATTTCCCGTGACAAAGGACAGATAGGTTCCGCCCGCGCCAAGCATGGGAACGTATGTAAATATTTCAATGATACCGACAGCCCAGTACATAGGAGCGGTAGCGAGGATGCCCTTGACGAGCACCTCTCCGTTCGGGAGCGCGCCAAACACGATCGAGAGTATTATCGGAAACGCTATCAGCACAGCGGCAACAACGATTCCCCACGTGCGTCCGTAAAAATGAACGCTTTCCATATAAGTACGGTTCTTTTTCATATTCTCAACCTCCCAAAAGCGAAGTAAACGGAATAGCAGATGCCATGCCGAGGACAAGACTTATCGGCAGGGCGTAATCTGTGAGCCAGCGGATCTTGAGCTTTGTTGCCGCAAGACCGCATATCGCCATAGCAACCGCGGACACAGCCATTACGCAAACAGGGATAAGTCCCGACAGATCTCCCTTGACAACGAGTCCTACGTCACAGAACACGTATCCGAGGAAAGCGGAGATCATACCGAGGAACATCGCGTTATTGAATATCTCGCCCCACTTTTTGTCCTTGAGGGTGACGTTTGCGAGTCCCGACTGTATCTTCTTTGTAACAAAAGGCACAAACACAAGGCCTGCCGCGATACCGACAGTCATTACCCACGCGACCGTAACAAATATCGAAGGGTCTGTGATGGTCGTTCCCGCGTTCATTCCCGCCGCCTCAAGCGCGTTTGCGGCAGCTATCGTCTCGTATGTGATAGAGCCGATGACAGAAAGTCTGAGCCAGGGGAGAGCGACACCGACGCTCTTTGAAAGCGCCACGATACCGATAAGTATCGCGACCGCGGGAGCTATCGTAAATACCGCAGACGAGGAGATGGTTTTCTTAACTGTTGACTGAGCAATTCCGAGCTGCTTTGCGCGACGCAGAGCGCGAACAAGAAAGAATATCGACTGCCCAAGCACCAAAGCAATTATGAGTGCCACGATAACGTAAATTATCGGCGCATTTACACTGAATGGCATAGTTCTTTGTCCTCCTATCCGAAAAATCCAAAAATATCCTCTTTATTATACCACACTCCCCTCATTTTTTCAATCGCATTTTAGAAAAAATGCTTGAATTCGGCAAAGCAATTTGGTAAAATATAAGTGTAAGGACAAAAGGACTTACAAATGAAAGGAGAATTATTATGGCAGTTATAAAAGTAAATAACGATAATTTCGATGCTGAGGTGCTCGCAAGCGAGAGCACTGTGCTCGTTGATTTTTACGCGGATTGGTGCGGGCCTTGCCGCATGGTTGCCCCCATCGTTGAGGAGCTCTCGGCAGAGCACCCCGAATACAAGTTCGTCAAGGTAAACGTTGACGACGATCAGGCGCTTGCTATCCGCTTTGGCATTATGACTATCCCCTCTCTCTTCGTCTTCCGCGGCGGCGAGATCAAGGCGCAGACAGTAGGAGCAAAGACCAAGGCGCAGCTGCTCGCAATGCTCGCTGAGTAATTATGAGTGAGAAAAGAATACGCGACGTCGTCATAATCGGCGGCGGCCCTGCGGGATATACAGCGGCGCTCTATGCCGCAAGAGCGGGACTTGATGCCCTGCTCATAGAAAAATTCTCTGCGGGCGGTCAGATGACCGAAACCATGCAGATAGATAATTACCCCGGCTTTGACGAGGGTGTTGACGGATTTACGCTTGGCGCTAAAATGAAGTCGGGCGCGGAGCGCTTTGGCGCTCAGAGCGAGCAGGCAGAGGTGCTCTCAGTCGACCTTTTGGCAAGCCCCAAGCAGCTCACTCTTGACACAGGTGAGGAGATACTTGCAAAAAGCGTGATAATCGCAACGGGAGCGGTGCATAAGCACCTCGGTATTGCCGACGAGGAAAAGCTTATCGGCAGAGGCGTGGGATACTGCGCCGCTTGCGACGGTATGCTCTACAGAGGAAAGACCGTGGCAGTGGTCGGCGGCGGAAACTCCGCGGCGGCAGATGCCCTGCTCCTCTCCAAGATCTGCAAAAAAGTTTACCTCATACACAGAAGAGACACCATGCGCGCAGAAAAGATATATCACGAGCCGCTTATGAACGCGGAAAACGTCGAGTTCCTCTGGAACTCTGAGGTCGAGAGCCTCAGCTATGAGATGAAGCTCTCGGGCGTTAAAGTGAAAAACAAGCTCAGCGGAGAGACCCGAGATATAGAGCTTGACGGACTCTTTATAAGCATCGGGCGCTCGCCTGCGACCGAGCTTTTTGCCACCCAGATCTCCCTTGACGAGGCGGGATATATCGTCGCCGACGAGACCACGAAGACAAGCGTCGACGGAGTTTTCGCGGCAGGGGATGTAAGGCAAAAGCCCTTCCGTCAGATAGCCACCGCGGTATCCGACGGCGCGGTAGCCGCGCATTTTGCGGAGAGCTATATATCTAATATATAAAACGACCGAGGGAAGCTCAAACGAGCCTCCCTCGGCTTTTTTATGCTTGTTTTTTCCGAAACCGCTCCTCTGCCATCGCAAGTGCCCTAGCTTTCATACGAAAGGCCGAGCTTCGCGACACCCCAAGCAGCTCTCCGCAGCGCTCCACCGACTCACCCTTTATATAGTGATAATAAAGGAGCAGCTTTTCGTCGCTGTTTTCCATATCCATTATAAAATGGCGGATCTCAAACATTTTCGCGCGGGCGAGAGGTATCTCTCCAAAAATCTCGCACTCACCCTCGCCGCCTAAATAATCTCTCTCATAGCGCTCTGCCGCGACTATCTTTTTTCCCAGCGCATATCCGCGAAGATAGTCCTCGATCGGCGAGCGCCCTTTTCTCTCTTCTCTCTTGTCTCTCCCTGTCATCTCTTCACCGTATCCCTTGTTCTCGGTTTTCCTCAAGCTCTCTATAACAATCCAAACAGTACGGCTTTCCGTACTGAAATTTCAAAATATCATACTCACATATGCTCCCGCCACAGGCACTGCAAAACGCCACCCTCTTGCCTCGCTCGGGGCTCTCCCCCGTATAGCTCGGACATGGCGGAGGACATATAAAGCTACCGCATATAAGGCACATTCTACCTCCCTTACAATAAATTTGAAATTATTTTCCCCATAGTTTCAAAACAGCTATTGACAAAACACCGCAATTGCCGTATAATTGTTTTGTAAGTATGATTATATCGCAAATCCGAAGTATTGTCAATAGTATTTTCGCAAATCCGAATTATTTGTATAAAATCACGAAAGAGGGCGCTTATGAATTATAAAACTTTTGAAAGCTTGTTAAAAATGCATAACGTAACGGTTTACCGCGTTTCAAAGGAGACGGGCATCGCCCAGTCCACCTTCTCTGATTGGAAAAGCGGACGCTCGACCCCGAAGACAGATAAGCTCAAAAAAATCGCCGACTTTTTCGATGTAAGCGTGTCATATCTGCTCGGTGGCGAGGAGGATTCCTTTGACGGTGCCGCGCTCACACGCCTCGGCTCGAGAAGACTTGTGCCGATAATCGGTGAGATCCGCGCGGGCTCGCCCATCATCACCAATGAAACGCTCATCGGCTATGAAAGTGCGGATATCGAAAGCGTTGAGGACTATTTCTACCTCAAGGTGTGCGGCGACAGTATGAAAAACATCGGCATGCTTGACGGCTCTATCGTGCTCTTCCACAAGCAGCAGTACGCAGAAAACGGTGATATCGTCGCGTGTCTTGTCGGCGGCGAGTGCGCTACGGTAAAGAGATTCAGACGCGATCACAAGCACGTATATCTCATACCCGAAAACGAAAATTACGCACCCCTTGAGCTCACGACCGACGATTTTGAGTCGGGCGAGGCAAGAATCCTCGGTATTGCGGTCGAAATAAAGATAAAGCTCTGACAAGGGAGATAAAAATGATAGCTTTAAGTGTAAACAAGCTCTCTCTCTCCTTTGGAAGTGACGAGCTTTTCAGCGGAATATCCTTTGCGCTTGACGAGGGCGACCGCCTTGGAATAATCGGTGTGAACGGTTGTGGAAAGTCAACTCTTTTCAAGCTGATCCTCGGGGAATACGAGGCAGACGAGGGCAACGTGTTCATCGCCAAGGACAAAACTGTAGGTATTCTTAAGCAGGACGGCGCATTCCTTGATTTTGAAGGACAAAACGAGGATATGAGCGCAATTGAAGTGATGTACCACGCGCGTCCCGAGCTTTTAGAGATGGAAGCGCGACTCAAGGCACTCGAAACCGCGCTCGCCACTCGCTCCTTTGAGGCGGGACGCGACGAGGATTCCTACGTGGCGGAATACACCACACTAAATGAAAGATTTATAGCGGAGGGCGGACTTGAGTTCAGAGGCAGATGCGCCTCCACTCTCTCCAAAATGGGATTTGACAAAGAGACTATGTCTCTAAAATTCTCCTTGCTGAGCGGAGGACAGCGCACAAGACTTGCGCTCTCTCGCGAGCTTTGTCGCGAGCCCGACATACTCCTCCTCGACGAGCCGACAAACCACCTTGATATTGAGACACTCGGCTGGCTTGAGAACTATCTTGCAAGCTACAAAAAGTGCCTGCTCGTCATATCGCACGACAGATATTTCCTTGACAAGGTCACAAACAAAACTCTTTGCATCGAAAACAAGAGAGCCGCGCTTTATAACGGCAGCTACTCAAAGTGCATAAAGCAAAGAGAGATAGACCGCGAGATCGCGGAGCGCCACTATAAGAACCAGCAAAAGGAGATCGCGCGTCAGGAGGCCTATATCGCACAGCAGCGCGCGTGGAACAGAGAGCGAAACATCATAGCGGCAGAGAGCAGACAGAAAATGCTCGACAAGATGGAAAAGCTTGAGCGCCCCAAGGAAGCTCCCCGCCCTGTCAGAATAAAGTTCTCCTCGGGTATGGCGAGCGGAAACGACGTCATAACAGTTGAAAGCCTCTCCTTCGGATACTCCGAGCGCCCGCTTTTTGAGGGACTTTCATTCCAAGTAAAAAAAGGAGACCGACTTTTCATCGTCGGCCCTAACGGGTGCGGAAAATCCACACTCATAAAGCTCCTTATGGGCAAGCTCACCCCCACCCGCGGCTATATCGAGTCGGGATACAACGTGAGCGTTGGCTATTACGATCAGGAAAACCAGAACCTCACCCCCACAAACACGGTACTCGACGAGCTTTGGAACGCTTATCCCACTCTCGCCGAGCTGAAGATAAGAAACACACTCGCGCTTTTCAGATTTTTTGGAGACGACGTCTCCAAACTTGTGTCTGTTCTCAGCGGAGGCGAGCGCGCGAGACTCACTCTGGCAAAGCTGATACTCTCCGAGATGAACGTTCTTATCCTTGACGAGCCCACAAACCACCTCGATATCGACTCGAGAGAGGCGCTTGAGGGCGCGCTTTCGGAATTTGACGGCACGATAATCACTGTATCGCACGACAGATATTTTCTCTCTAAGCTTGCAACCAGAATAATTGATATGACGGCGATTCCCGAATCCTCATTTGCGGACATACACATCACCCGAGCAGGCGACGCTTATGCCGAGCTCTGCGAGGACAGAGAAAGAAGAGACATCGTCTCTGCAAATTCTCAGAGCTCCGCAAGAGCATCTGACTCCGCAAGCTCCACCGAGGCGCTTACAGGAAAAGAAGCATATCTGAAGAATAAGCAAGAGACCGCCGAGCGCAGAAAGCAGCAAAGAAAGATAGAACGGCTTGAAGCCGAGGCAAGAAAGATCGAGGCAGAGATCGAGGAGATCGACACCGAGATGTCGGGAGAAGCGGCAACCGACTACGTGCGCGTTGCCGAGCTTGACGCGAAAAAGACCGCCCTTGAGGAAAGGCTGCTTGAAATTTACGAAGAACTTGAATAATAAAAGGCGTTATGCACTCGCATAACGCCTTTTCGTTTTTATTCTATTGAAATTATATACGGATAGATCGGCTGACCGCCATTTATCAGATTAACCTCGGCAAATCTGCCTGCCGCCGCACTGAAAAGCTCGGCACATCTCTCAGCATCGCTCTCGCTGACACCCTCACCGTAAAAGATCGTGATAAAGCTTTTCTCTCTGGCGTGTTCCGAAAGCTTTTGGAGACAAGTCTCTATATCTTCCGCGGAATTATCTATAGATCCGTTGACAAGTCCGAGGAACTGTCCGTTTTCTATCTTCTTGCCGTCTATAACGGTATCTCTGACCGCGTGAGTGACCGATGCCGAGGTCACGTTCTTTATCGCCTCGCTCATCGCCGCAAGATTTTCCTCAGCGTTTGCGTCGGGATCAAAAGCGAGCATTGCAGAGATTCCCTGAGGCACACTCTTTGTCGGGAGCACTACCACCTTTTTCTCGCTTACAAGCTCTGCCGCCTGCTCTGCAACCATATAAATATTTTTGTTGTTGGGGCAGATAAAAACCGTCTCGCTCGGGGTGTTGTTTATCCCGTCGAGGATATCCTGTGTCGAGGGGTTCATCGTCTGACCGCCCACTATAATACTGTCCGCTCCAAGATCGCTAAAGACCTCGCTTATCCCGGCTCCCACACAGACCGAAACGAATCCGTATTTTTTCTCGGTCGCTACAGGGGTCGCGAGTGACGCCGTCACCGAAGCAGGCGCGCCTGTCAGCATCTCGGTATGCTGATTTTTCATATTTTCTATCTTGACACTTGCGAGCGCACCGAATTTTATGGCTTTTTCAAGAACCAGACCGGGGTTGTCCGTGTGAACGTGAAGCTTTATCACCTCATCGTCGTCAAGAAAAACAACACTGTCACCAAGACCTCCGATATACTCCTTCAACTCGCCCGATGTTCCCTCTCCGCGGTATTCATCGTTTTTGTCGATCATACACTCGGTACAGTAGGTAAATCTTATATCCTCTGACTCAAATTCCGAGAACACACTACCTCTTGCCTCGCCCTGCGCGGGAGCGATAGCCACAACAGGCTTATTCTGAAGTGCCGAAAGCATTCCCGACAGAATAATAACAAAGCCGTATCCACCCGCGTCAACAAGGTTGACTTCTCTGAGTACAGGGAGCTGGTCGGGAGTTTTGGCAAGTGCTTCCTCCGCCGCGTTAACGAGAGAGGAAAAGAACTTTACAAGATTTCCTCGGCAACACTCAGAAATAGACTCTGCCCTCTCGGTACAGGCTTTCATTATCGAGAGTATAGTTCCCTCTGTGGGGTTCATTACCGCCTTGTACGCCTCGTCAGTACCGCGCCTGAAGGCTATCGCCATATCCTCCGTGTCCGCGACCTCAAGACCCTTCAGCGCCTTTGACATTCCTCTGAAAAAGAGAGAAAGTATCGCACCCGAATTTCCTCTCGCCGCGCGAAGCGTGAGATGAGAGGCCTTTTCGGCGCAATCGGATATCGTACCGTCAAAATTTATAAGTGTCTTGACCGTACTCATAGTGAGGGACATATTTATTCCCGTATCTCCGTCAGGCACGGGAAAAATATTCATATTGTTGATGTGCTCCTTATGATTATCCAGCGCGTTTGCCGCGGATATCATCATAAGGAAAAAAGTTTGTCCGTTGATAAGCATAAGATATCACCTCTCGATACCGATAAAGAAGAGAGCAAGCACACCGGGACCCGCGTGAGCACCGATGACAGGTCCTACGTAACCTATCTTCACTTCCTTTACTCCAAGCTCTGACTTTATTCTTCCTGCAAGGTACTCAGCGTCCTCTATAACGTCACCGTGGCTGATAAACACCGTCTGTCGCTCGGGCTCTATTGCAGTCTCCTTCATTTTCTTAAGGAGCTCATCGATAGATGCCTTTCTGCCTCTTGCCTTTCCAACGCTTATAAGTCTGCCCTTATTATCAACGTGAAGCACAGGCTTGATGCTAAGCATGCTTCCTACCACCGCGGTAGCCGCGCTTACGCGACCTCCTCTCTTGAGGAAGAAAAGATCGTCAACCGTAAACCAATGACAGAGCTTTAATTTGTTATCCTCAACAAAGTCTCTGACGCTGTCTATATCCGCGCCATCCTTTTTCATATTCACAGCGTAATGCACGAGAAGTCCCTCGCCAAGAGATGCCGCAAGCGTATCCACCGCGTATATCTTTCGCTCAGGATATTTATCCGAGAGCTCCTTTGCGACAACGAAGCCCGCGTTGTAGGTGCCCGAAAGACCCGAAGAAAAGCCGAGATAAAGTATATCCGTGCCCTCGGCAAGATATCCCTCAAAGAGCTCTGTGAACTTGTCAACGTTTACCGCCGAGGTCGTAGCGCCCTTTTTGGCTCTGAGCTTTCCGTAAAATTCCTTTATATCAACGTCACAGTTTGCCGCAGGTGCCTCTCCCTCCACCAAAACATCGAGCTGCACGATCACGAGATCGTCGCACGAGATAAGCTCATTTGTAAGATCCGACGAGGAGTCGGTCACTATAATATATTTACCCATAAAAAATCGCCTCCGATGTCTGTATTTGATACTTTGCTATGTAGTATCGAATACCATTATACACCGAAGGCGACTTTTTGTCAATAGCTTTTCTGTTTTTTACTTTACAAGGTGTCTCTTTATCTTCTTGGATGTGGTCTTTTCAAACTCGGTATCTCTTATTTCAAGCTCCATTATGTGCTTGTATGTGGGGAGAGTTTTGTTGAGCTCGCTGATAAGCGCCCAGATATGATTCTTGACTATAGCCTCGGGTGTGTTCTCGGGGAACTTGGTAAGATCGGGATATACTATAGCCACAAGATTTATCTTTTCACCGTCTGTAGGACGTCCGACAACGACAGCCTCTGCGATCTCCTCGATATTTCCGAGATACTCCTCGATCTCCTCGGGGAATATGTTCTTTCCGTTCTCAAGCACGATAACAGACTTGAGACGACCCGTAATATAAACGTACTCGTCCTCGTCCATATATCCCATATCACCCGTACAGAACCAGCCATCCTCAGTGAACGCTTCGCTGTTAGCCTCGGGATTTTCGTAATATCCGAGCATTACGTTGTCACCCTTGACCTGTATCTCACCCTCGGTAAATCCGCGCTCATTCTTCATATTTCCTACTATTCTGACCTGACAGCAAGGAACAGCAGGACCTACAGAGCCGTACTTTCTCGCATAGTAAGGAGTTACACATGTAAGGGGCGCGCACTCGGTTATACCGAAGCCCTCGTAGATAGAGATGCCGATATTGTCAAAGAACTCTATCATCTTGGGGTTGAGAGCCGCACCGCCGCAGATTATCTTTTCAAGTCTGCCGCCGAAAGCGCCGACAACGTCAGCAAAAAGCTCGCGTCTCTTGTCTATACCGACACTTCTCATAGCGCGGGATGCGCCGATACCCACCTTGAGCTTTCCGTCTCTGCCCGACTTTTTAGCCTCTGCCCAGATCTTCTTGTAGATCGTGTAAACAAAGAGAGGAACAAGCACAAGTCCTGTGGGCTTGAATATCTGGAAGTTCTTGAGAACTCTTGTGAGCGAGTCGTTGATGCAGATATGCATACCGTAATCAAGTCCCGCGAGCATACAAGCGAGCTCGTAGGTGTGGTGGATAGGAAGCACGGAAACGATAGTGTCGTCGGGCTTGAAGTCAACAGTAGCCGCAGCCGCGGTAACGACAGAGAAAATGTTTTTCTGGCTGAGCATTACCTTCTTGCTCGTGCCTGTTGTTCCGGATGTAAAGAGAAGCTCTGCGAGCTTGTCTCTGTTCTCAACCGCGGGATACTTGTATCCACCCTCGATCGCAGCCTCACCGCGAGCGATAACATCTGCAAAGGAGACTGTCTTATCGCCCTCAAGCTCTGCCTCATCGGGATCGATTGCGATAAAGAGCTTGAGCGTTTTGTGTGTAAGCTTTGCGTCTGCAAACTTTTTGTTGAAGCTTGCAGAATATACGATAACGTCAGCGTCAACACTCTCAAGGAAAGCCTCTATCTGCGCGATGTCAAGCTCCTTATCCATAGGAATAACAACATGTCCGTCAGCAAGAGTTGCAAGATATGCGGATACCCACGCAACAGATGTCTCACCGATTATGGCGATCCTCGAGTCCTTGAGTCCGAGAGAGTTAAATCCAGCCGCAACCTTTTTGACCTGATCTGCAAGCTCTTTGTATGTAACGTCCACGAGCTTTCTTCCCTTATCGAAATAAGTGTAAGCTATTCTGTCGTTGTGCTTTTCGATAACTCTCAAAAAGTCGGAAATATCGGCAACTCTTTCGTATTCGCGCTTCGTAACAGGCTGTCTGTGTACCTTTACGGGCTGCGCCTTCTGTGTAACACTGCTCTTTACTATTTTAGGTAATTTAGGCATATTCATATTTATTTTCCTCCAAAAATATTATAGGTTCGGCGTCTTGCCGCAAATTGTTTGAAATCAAAAGATCTTCTCTGCTTTGTTCAGGTTTTCGCAAATAACGTTGAACGTGGTATAAAACTTCTCGATATCCTCCTGCGATATATCCATACTAACAAAGGAATTGATGTCGAGGATAGTCTTTTTTATCTCCGCGGCAATTTTTCTGCCGTATTCGGTAAGAAAATATTTCTTTCTGTACCTTGACGAGGTACCCGCTACCGCAACGTATCCCTTTTTAAGCATATCGGATACAACTCTCGATATCTGCGCCTTATCTACTATGCAGATCTGTGAGAGTTCGGTCTTAGTCAGACCGTCAGCGTGTTCCTCAAGCTGACATATACAGATCGCGTGAGCGCTTGCAAGTCCGTAATGCTCCATCTTTTTCTGCTTTATGCGAGCAATAGACTTTTGCGCCTCGCTAAGGCATGAGCTGAAGAGTAAAAATCTGTCTCTGTCCAAGTTTTCATCTCCTTTCAAACATAATATTATTGCACACTGGATTTTATTATATCACAAAAAAGTTGAGTTGTCAACAATTTTCGATTTTTGCCCAATATATAAAGAAGTTTTTAAGGGGATTGACAAAAGTTTTATATGGTGCTATAATTATACAATAATGAAAATAATCTCAAATTATATATAAAGAGGAACAAAAAATGAAAAGAGATTTTGTAAAAGACATCTATGCCGATCTCGCCGCTTATGACGGACGAGAGGTAACGCTTGGCGGCTGGGTAAGAAACCTCAGAGACAGCAAGGCGTTTGGCTTTATCGACCTCAACGACGGAAGCTGCTTCAAGTGTGTTCAGGTCGTTTTTGAGCGCGAGAAAATAGCAAACTACGACGAGATCGCTCGTCAGAATATAGGCGCGTCCCTTGTGGTAAAGGGCAGAGTTGAGCTCACCCCCGCGATGAAGCAGCCCTTTGAGATAAAGGCTATAGAGATCGCGGTTGAGGGCACATCCACTCCCGAATATCCGCTTCAGCCCAAGCGTCACACTGTAGAATTTCTCAGAGAGCAGGCATATCTCCGTCCGAGAACTAATCTCTTCTCCGCGGCTTTCAGAGTAAGAAGCGAGGCAGCTTACGCGATACACAAGTTCTTCCACGACAGAGGATTTGTTTACGTTCACACCCCCATCATCACCGCATCCGACGCAGAGGGCGCGGGCGAGATGTTCAGAGTTACAACACTCGATATGAACCAGCCTCCAAAGACCGAGAGCGGCGAGATCGACTTCTCGCAGGACTTCTTCGGCAAGAGCGCAAACCTCACGGTTTCGGGTCAGCTTGAGGGCGAGACATACGCGCTTGCTTACGGCAAGATCTACACCTTCGGACCCACCTTCCGCGCAGAAAACTCCAACACCGCAAGACATGCGGCAGAGTTCTGGATGATAGAGCCCGAGATAGCTTTCGCCGACCTTGAGGACAATATGCAGCTCGCTTGGGATATGATAACCTATATCATTCGCCACGTGCTTGAGAACTGTCCTCAGGAGATAGACTTCTTCAACAGCTTTGTTGAAAAGGGCCTCAAAGACAGACTCACAACGCTTGCAAACAGCGAGTATAAGAGAGTGACATACACCGAGGCGGTTGAAATCCTTAAGAACTGCGGTGCTGACTTCAAGTACCCTGTTGAGTGGGGAATCGACCTCCAGACCGAGCATGAGAGATACCTCACGGAAAAGGTTTACAAGTGCCCCGTATTCGTAACAGACTACCCCAAGGAGATCAAGGCTTTCTATATGAGACTCAACGACGACGGAAAGACTGTTGCGGCTATGGACCTTCTCGTTCCCGGAGTTGGCGAGATCATCGGCGGCTCTCAGCGTGAGGAGAGAATAGACGTGCTCACCGAGAGAATGGCAGAGTGCGGACTCGCTGTGGAGGACTACTGGTGGTACCTCAACCTCCGTCGCTTCGGCGGAACAAAGCACGCGGGCTACGGTCTCGGCTTTGAGCGAATCATCATGTACCTCACAGGCATCTCCAACATCAGAGACGTTATCCCCTACCCCAGAACAGTAGGCAACGCAGAATATTGATAAGAAAAAACGGCAGAGA
>JAZOLL010000066.1:0-31195 GCA_045653105.1 Eubacteriales bacterium | reverse complement strand
ACACCTCTTCCTTAGCCTTTGCTTTACGCTGATCTGCGAGAGTTCTTGCCATTCTCTCGTCCTCAACCGCGTTGAACTCGTCACCTGCGAGCGGAACATCAGCAAGACCGATTATCTCAACGGGAACAGAGGGACCTGCCTCCTTGAGCTGCTTTCCGTTGTGGTCGGTCATAGCTCTTACACGTCCTACCGCAGTACCCGCGATAACTATATCGCCGTTGTGAAGTGTACCGTTCTGAACAAGAACTGTCGCAACAGGTCCTCTTCCCTTGTCAAGCTTCGCCTCGATGATGATACCCTTAGCGCGGCGCTTGGGGTTAGCCTTGAGTTCCTTGACCTCTGCAACGAGAAGAACGTTCTCAAGAAGATCGTCGATACCCTGCTTTGTGAGCGCGGATACGGGAACGCAGATAACGTCGCCTCCCCACTCCTCGGGAACGAGATCGTATTTTGTAAGCTCCTGCTTTACCGCGTCGGGGTTTGCAGTGGGCTTATCCATCTTGTTTATAGCAACGATTATATCAATACCTGCCGCCTTTGCGTGGCTTATAGCCTCAACAGTCTGGGGCATGATTCCGTCATCAGCCGCAACAACGAGGATCGCGATATCTGTAGCCTGCGCGCCTCTCGCTCTCATTGCGGTAAATGCCTCGTGTCCGGGTGTATCAAGGAATGTGATATCCTGTCCGTTCACCTTAACTCTGTAAGCACCGATATGCTGTGTGATACCGCCTGCCTCACCCGAGGTAACACTTGTGTGTCTGATAGCATCAAGGATAGATGTCTTACCGTGGTCAACGTGACCCATAACACATACGACAGGTGCTCTGCCGACAAGGTTTGTCTCGTCGTCCTCTTCAAGCTCAAAGAGCTTCTCCTCGATAGTAACTACAACCTCCTTGGATGCGGAAATACCGAGCTCCTCAGCAACGATAGCCGCGGTGTCATAGTCGAGTGTCTGGTTTACTGTAACCATCATGCCGAGCATCATAAGGCGCTTTACTACTTCAGAGGATGTTACCTTGAGTCTGGACGCGAGATCGCTGACTACTATCTCCTCGGGAAGTGTTACGCTTGTAGGTGCCTTGGTAACAGGCGCTGTGGACTTCTTGCCCTTCTGAGGCTTATTCTTGCCGCCGTTCATACCGCCCATACGGTTATTCATGGGAGCCTGCTTCTTTACCTTGAAGTTTCCGCCGCGGGTGTCCGCAACAGAATCCGGTACGAAGTTGTCGAGCTTTTCATCGTACTTGGAAAGGTCAACAGAGCCTGCTCTCATATCAACTACTCTTGTAGCTCCCCTGTTCTTTGCCGCATCTTCAGCACTTGTATTCTGTGTGCGAACTATAGGCTGGGGCTTGAATTTCTCGCGAGGAGCGTTCTGTCTGAAGTCATCCTTATCTCTGAACTGTCCGCCACCCTGTCTGTCAAAGCTCTTCTGCTGATTCTGACGGGGCTGTGCGGAAAATCCGCCGTTATTGTTATTTGAGAATCTGTCGTTTCTCTGTCCCTCGGGTCTCTGTCCCTGACGGAAGTCGCCTCTCTGCGCGCCTGCATCCTTATTCTGCCAAGCGGGGCGCTCGCCTCTTGTGTCAGGTCTTTGCGGTCTGTCGCCGTTGTTTGCGAATCTGTCGTTTCTCTGTCCCTCGGGTCTCTGTCCCTGAGGTCTGTCTGCTCTTGCGTCCTGACGGGGCTTGAAGCCATCGCGTGCGGGAGACTGCGCGGGAGCAGCTTTGGGAGCGGGTGCGGCCTGCTGTACAACGGGAGCCTTCTTTTCCTCCTTGGGAGATGTTGTCTCCGCCTTGGGCGCTACAGTCTCTGCCTTAGGCGCTGCAGTCTCTACCTTGGGAGCTGCCTTTTCCTCCTTTGGTGCGGACGCTTCTGTCTTCGGAGCAGGATTTTCCGCCTTGGGCGCTGTAGTCTCAACCTTAGGCGCTTCGGGCGCTTTTTTCTCCTCTGCAGGCTTTACCTTGGAGGGGATATATGTCTCCCCACTCATATATTTGTCTATACTGTCTATCTGATTATTTCTCGTAAGAGACTCGAAAAGAATATCAAAGTGTGCAGGCTCAAGTGCAGTCTGTGCAGACTTTACCGTAATACCTGCGCCCGTGAGCATATCCATTATCTCCTTGTTTTTTATATTGAGATCCTTTGCGAGCTGACTTACTTTGAACTGTGGATTACTTGCCATTCTTTATACCGTGTCCTTTCATGTAAAAGTGAAAGCATTATTTCGTAGAGCTTCAAATTTGATCCGACTGACCGAATTCGATATACTTCTCTGCCAGACGGCAGAAGTCCGCGTCACAAACAGCGACCGCGGCGACCGTGCTGCGTTTTCCGACCATTTGCGAGAGCGTTTCGCTATCCGCTGTCAGTCGTATATGTCGCACGCCGTAATACTTACATCGGTCCGATAACCGCTTGTGAGTGTTATCCGAGGTATCCGAGGCTTCAAAAACCAGCTTCGGCGCGTTTTTTTCGCCCGAACGCATAGCGTCGCATATCATCGGCACTCCAAAGGTCATCTTTCTCGCTCTCGCGCATAAGCCAAGCGCAGAAAGCAGTTTAGTCTCGTCCTTTATCACCAACTTACTCACCCTCTTTGAGCTCGGTCTCCATTTTATCGTAGACCTCGTCGGGGATGGTGCATTCGAGATTCTTTTCTATCCGTCCCGATCTTCTCGCTTTTTTAAGGCAAGATAAGGACTTGCAGATATACGCTCCTCTGCCGGAACGCTTTCCCGTGAAATCAAGAGCAACGTTGCCCTCGGGATCTCTCACCACGCGAAGTAGCTCGGCCTTTGGCTTATGTTCATTACAACCGAGACACTGTCTTTGCGGTATTTTTCTTTTTTTCTGTTCCATCTCCGTCTCCTTTCGGATAAATAAGTCGATAAGATCAAGCTACGATCATTCAGCCTTTATGTCGATCTTCATTCCTGTAAGTCTTGCCGCAAGTCTTGCGTTCTGACCTTCCTTGCCGATTGCAAGAGAAAGCTGATCTGCATCAACGTAAACTCTGCAGGATCTCTCTCCCGTCATCTCGACCTCGCGTACAGTAGCGGGGGAAAGTGCCGCCGCAACGTACTCCTCGGGGATCTCGCTGTATTTTACTATATCTATCTTCTCACCGCCGAGCTCGTCAACGATGCTGGATATTCTCATTCCGTGGTTACCGATACAAGCGCCAACCGCATCTACGTCCTCGTCTCTGGACCATACCGCGATCTTTGTTCTCGAGCCCGCTTCTCTGGAAACGCCCTTTACGAGAACGATTCCGTCCTGTATCTCGGGAACCTCAAGCTCGAACATACGGCGAACAAGTCCGGGATGTACTCTGGAGAGAGTTACGAGCGGACCTCTGAGCTCTCTGTTGACCTCAAGCACGTAAACCTTGATCTTGTCTCCGACCATAAATGTCTCGCCGGGGATCTGGTCGTTCTTTGTGAGGACCGCGTGGCTTGTTCCTGTCTCGAGAACGATGTTTCCTGTAACACTGTCAACCTTGCTGACAGTTGCTGTGATTATCTCCTCGCGCTTGCTCTCATAAGCCTCCTGCATAGCCTTGCGCTCACCCTCGCGAATGCCCTGAATGATGACAGACTTAGCAGCCGCTGCACTGAGACGGCGGAAGTTCTTTGTCTTTACCTCTGTCTCGACCATCTTACCAAGTGTGTTTCTTCTGCTGAGTGCCTTAGCGTCCTCAAGAGAGATCTGGCACTGAGGATTTGTTACCTCCTCAACGACCTCCTTCTGCTGATATACCTTGATATCCTCCTTGACGGGGTCGATAGCTACACGCATGAGCGAGCTGTTTCCGTACTCCTTCTTAACTGCGGACAAAAGAGCTGCCTCTATCTTTTCAAGCATATACTCCTTTGGAATGCCCTTCTCTTTTTCGAGAAGATCAAGTGCGATAAAAAATTCCTTGTTCATTAAAATCCTTTCCTTTCCGATCCTTTCGGATCGCTCTGCTTTATGGTAAATTTAAATTAAAATTCAAAATAAGTCTGTATCTTCGCAACCGAAGCTCTCGGGAAGGATCTCTCACCTGTTACGGTCTCTATTCTGACCTCGCCGTCCTCACCGAGTGGTAGAAGCTTTCCTCTGAACATCTTCGAATTGTCAACGGGTGCGTAAAGCTTTACTTCAACGTCCCAGCCCTCGCAAGCGTATATGTGCATATCCGTGCGAAGCTCGCGCTCGATACCGGGGGAGCTGACCTCAAGGTAATAAGCCTCCTCTATAGGATCTGCCTCGTCGAGTATGGGATCGATCGCTCTGTGCATCTTTTCGCAATCGTCGATGTTGATTCCTTCCTCAGAATCGATCGTAATGCGGAGGATCTTTCTTCCGCCCTCCTTGACGAACTCAACGTCCCACAAAAAATAGCCAAATTCCTCGGCTATGGGATCTACAAGAGCCGCCACTCTTTCAGCAACTGTTGGGTTTTTAGCCATATTCAGACCTCTCTTTCCCTTATTTTATGAGGTTCTCGCCAAGTTCTATTCCGCAAAAAGCGAATACCCCCAATCAACAATTAAGAGTGGGTTCTCTCAAACCCACTCTCCAATCTACTGTTCTACTGTAGATAGTATATCACACATTTTTTCATATTGCAATACCTTTTTCAATATTTTTCTCAAATTTATCTAAAAATTGTTTACATTAAATATTATTTAGTTTCATTTTTGTTGTTTACAAATCGATAAATGTATGCTATACTGTTATAATAAGTGTAAGATAATTCCCAAAAGAGGTCAGTATCAAAATATCATGAATATACCAAATCAAACAGAAAAACCGGAGATAAAAAGCATAAAAGAGCTAAAGGGCTCGCTTGACATTGCAAGTGCGCTTCTTCTCTCCTTTGTGTCAGCTTTGCTCTGTGCTTTTGCTCCGATATCTCTTTTTTACAATATGACCGAGCTCGCATTTGAGAGCATCTCTCTCGTGGTACTCGCCGCAACGCTTTTTGCTTTCTACCGCATGGTCGGTATGGGACGCGCTTTCATAGTCCTCGCGATAATTTCGGGTGCCGCTTTTATGTTTACAGGTGTCGCGCTCATCGCGCTTCCCGTATCCTTTGTGGTAGCGGTAAGCCTTTTGGCATATATACTCATCACCGCGGAAAACATCCACGCGAAAATAATGGCTATCCTTTCCTGTGTGCTCGCATATGTCGTATCGACACTTCTTACAGGAAGCTTTTTCGGAGCGGCACTTGCGTTTTTACCTCTTGCCGTAGCTCTGGCACTTTACTACTCGATAGTCAAAAACCTTGAAAAGGTCAGCGCGATATGCCACATATCGGCAACGCTGCTTATCTGTGTGTTCGGCGCGCTGGCTATAAAATACCTCGCGACCTTCGGTACGGATGCAACCCCCATTGTAAACCTCATAAACGAAGCGAGAGAGACGATCACAGATCTCACTGCAAAAGCGCTCTTCACGGCGTACGCCGAGATCATGCCTATCAGTATGACAGATGCGACAGAAATGTCAAGTGCGGCGGTAAACGCCACCTTCAATCTTCTCCCCGCAATAGTCGTAATAATCGCAAACGTGACCGCCTTCTTCATACATTCCACCATGCTCTCGGCTATCTTTTCAAAGAGAAACCCCGTAGGCGAGATCAGAGATATGATGCTATTCGACATGAGCATCCACTCGGCGATCATATACCTCGCATCCTTCTTCCTCGCGCTTATACTCTCTGTATCCGAAATGTCTGTGTGGTCGGTAACGCTTGAAAACCTATCCGTTATCCTTATGCCCGCCATGGTGCTCACGGCTATAATGATGCTCAGGGGACTCACTATGTATAAGAAAGGCTCATGCTTTGTGGTCCTTTTGTACTTTTCGGCGATATTCCTTATCTTCTACATTCCCGCTATAATGCTCCCCATCGCGTCTGTCGCAGGCGCTGTCACGGTAATACTTAACACGATAGCAAAGCGCAAGCTCAAAAAATAATTTCCTCGGACGCCCGAGTTAAATAACTTTTGAAAGGTGTTGACCCTATGTCAAACAAAAAATTTGAATTTCTCAATAAAATAGACGATATCCCGTCAGGCGCGTATATCGTGCTCGGAGTGCTTTTTCTCGCGCTTCACACGATAGTCTGCAAATACACCGCCATATCCTCCACAGGATTCGGTCTTCTGTGTATACTCCTTTACTGCCTCTGTGCAGGAGCTGTATGGGTGTTCTCGCGCAGAAGAATAGCGATGTACAAAGCAGAAGCCGCAGAGGCGGATAAGCAAAATAAAAAGGTCATAGAAGCTTTCAAGGAGCAGGTATATCTTCCCTATGCTATAATTACCGAGAACGGTCGTGTTGCCGCGGTAAACGCCGCAATGAGATCTGTAACAGGTAACAGAAGCGCTTATTTCAACCTTGAAATATCCGAAATCCTCAATCTCGACACCGAAACGCTCATAAACGCGGCAAACGACGAGGACGAGACAGCTACCGAGGAAAACAAGGAAAACAAAAAAGCTCTTACGACCACGATAGAGGGCAAAAAATTCGAGGTCTTCACTCACCCCGTCGGAAACGAAGCAAATCCCTGTTATATGATAGTTTTGAATGACATAACAAAGCTTACAGAGATAACAGACAGACATTACGCAGAAACACCCGCTGTCGCATATATCGTTATAGATAACCTCGACCAGATAGCTCAGTACCTCAAGGTCAACTACAGAACAGAGGCAAACGAGGTGGAGCGCATACTCAAGACCTTTGCGGAGAGTATGAACGGCGTTATCCGCGAATACGACAGAGATAAATATATCCTCTTCTTTGACCGCACGCATCTCAACGCATGTATCAAAGACAAGTTCAGTATACTCGACAGAGTTCGTCAGATCAAAATAGGCGATGACGATATCCCCGTAACGATATCTATGGGCATCGCGATCACGGGCGAGACACTCGTTGAACGTGAACACGACGCGCTCACCGCTCTCGACCTCGCGCTCCAGCGCGGCGGAGACCAGGCAGTAGTCAAAAACGAAAAGGGCGTCAACTATTTCGGAAGCCTTACAAAAGCACAGCAGAAGAGAACAAGAGTTCATTCGAGAATAGTAGCAAACAAGCTTCTCCACGAGATAGAAAGCGCATCTAATATCATCATTATGGGACACAGAGCTCCCGATTTCGATTCTATCGGCGCGTGCGTGGGCATCGCAACTCTTGCTATGCACCACGGAGCGAGCGTTAAGATCGTTATGGATCAGAAGAACGCAAACTTTATCGCCTGCACCGAAAAGCTCCTCGAGCTTGAGCAGTACAAGAACATTTTCGTTGACGCGGTCGACGGACTTGGCGAGTTCAACTACAACACCCTCCTTATCGTAGTTGACGCGAATAACTTTGCGATACTCGAAGCTCCCGAGATAGCCGAAAAGTCCAACAGAACAGTAGTTATCGACCACCACATAAAGAAAGAAGAATTCAAGGTAGAGCCCGCGCTCACCTATATCGACCCGTCCGCTTCCTCCGCGTGTGAGCTCGTCTCTGAGATACTCGAGCAGAGCCTGCCCGCAGGAACACTCAAAAAGGAAGAAGCAACGCTCCTCCTTTCGGGTATAATGGTGGACACAAAGAACTTCACAAGAACAGTAGGTACAAGAACCTTCTCCGCAGCACTCTATCTCAGAGGTGCGGGGGCAAGTGCCGAGGTAGCGAGAACCTTCTTTGACGAAGCGTTTGAGGACTACCGCGCAGAGGCACTCTTCAGAACAGGCGTTGAAATATACCGCTCACAGATCGCTATCACCGCAAGCGAGGGCACAGGCTCTCAGCAGGACAGAATAGCGGCGGCAAAGGCGGCAGATAAGCTCCTCACAGTCAAGGGAGTTGACGCAGCATTCGCGCTTGTAAAGGTCGGAGAGGTTATCCACATCTCCGCAAGATCCAACGGAAGCATCAACGTTCAGCTTATTCTTGAGAGAATAGGCGGCGGCGGACACTTTGACGTTGCGGGCGCGGCTGTGGCTGACCGTGACCTTGAAGACGCTAAGGCACTCCTTATCGACGCTATAAACAAACAACTTGACGATACCATTAAGAAATAAACCGGAGGCAACCCAAATGAAAGTTATATTGACACAGGACGTAAAAGGACAAGGAAAAAAAGACCAGATGATAGAGGTGTCTGACGGATACGCGAGAAACTTTTTGCTCCCCAAGAAGCTTGCTATCCCCCCAGACGCAAAATCGATAAACGAAATGAAAAACAAGGAAGCTTCAAAGCAGCACAAGATAGACGTTGAAAAGCAGAACGCTATCGACATAGCAAAGAAGCTTGAGGAGATAGTCCTCGTGTTCGAATACTCCGCAGGACCCGACAAAAAGCTCTACGGCTCTGTAACCAACAAGGATATCGCAGAGGAGCTTGCAAAGAAGCACGGCATCGTGATAGACAAGAAAAAGATATCTCTCCCCGTGCCGATAAAATCCTACGGCAGATTTTCCGCAAATGCCCAGCTCTTCAGCGGGATCATTGGAAAGATCTCGGTAGAAGTCACCGCTAAAAAGTAATTTTCCATATACAAGCAGAATTACAAATACGATAAAGGCAGATATTATTTTATGGACGATCAACTCACTAAAAAGTTACCATTCTCGCTCATAGCCGAGCAGTCGCTCCTCGGCGCGATACTCGTTGACCCCGACTGTCTAAACGACATCTCGGACAGCGTCACCGCTACGGATTTTTATCTCACCGAGCACGCTCAGATATTTACGGCTATGCACGAGCTCTTCCTCGCAAACCGCGAGATAGACATCGTAACGCTCATAGATATGCTCGTTACTAAGGGAATATACAGTAAATCCGGCGGACAGGACTATATAAAGACGCTCTGTCAGACCGTACCTAACGCGCTCAACGTCAAGGACTATGCCGCGATAGTAAAGCAGAAGAGCCTGCTCCGTCAGCTCATCGAGATCTGCTCGGATATATCCGACACAGCCTACAGCGAGGAGGGTGCGGCAAACTCTGTTATCGAGTATGCCGAGAGCCGTATATTCGATCTCGTTCAGGGCAGAGACACAAAGAACTTCAGACATATTCGCGAGGTCATTCGCGAGGTATATAAAAATCTTCGCACAATGGAGCTTGAGGGCGAGTCCGCTCAGGGTACAAAGACAGGATTTTCAGGTCTTGACAACGTGCTCGCGGGTATGGGTAACTCCGACCTCGTTCTCGTCGGCGCTCGTCCCGGTATGGGAAAGACCTCGTTTGCGCTTAACATAGCTACAAACGTGGCTATGCAGACAAAGAAAAAGGTCTGCATCTTCTCCCTGGAGATGTCAGCCGAGCAGCTCGTAACACGTGTTATCTCCAGCGAGGCAATGGTAGACAGCTATGCGCTCAGAACAGGTAAGCTTGACAAAAAGCAGTGGGACGATATCGCCGCGGCGACCTCAAACCTCGCGGGCTGTGATATCCTTATCGATGACACCTCGGGCATATCCGTTACCGCGATGAAGTCAAAGCTCAGACGAGTAAGCAACCTCGGTCTTGTCGTTATCGACTACCTCGGACTTATGCAGAGTGATAGCCGAAGAAGCGACGGCAACAGAGTAAACGAGGTTGCAGATATATCCAGAGCGCTCAAGATAATGGCAAAGGAGCTCAACGTTCCGATAATCTGCTGCGCTCAGCTCTCCCGTGGACCTGAGTCCAGAACAGATAAGCGTCCTATCCTTTCCGACCTTCGTGACTCTGGAGCTATCGAGCAGGACGCAGATACCGTCATCTTCCTTTACAGAGACGAATACTATAAGACCGAGGGCAACCAGGACGAGGGCAATATTGCCGAGATAATCATAGCAAAGAACCGTCACGGCTCAACAGGCAACGTAAAGATGGGCTGGATCGGAAGATATACCAAGTTCAGAACACTCGCAAAGGACGTAGAAGCTCCGTAATTACAGACTGTCCGAGAAAGGAGAGGAAACTCTTTGAATTTAAACGACCAAAGATATGCGCTTCCTAAAAAATTCATACCCCCTCACACCCTCTCGGGACAGCCGCAGGACTCTTCCCTTTTAGTCGCGTTTTCGGGAGGCGCAGATTCGGGCGCGCTCCTTCACATGATAGCGCTCTATGCAAAAAAGAGCGGAGCGCAGGTGTATGCCGCTCACGTAAATCACGGCATACGCGGTGCTGAGGCAGACAGAGACGAGGATTTCTGTAAAAAAACGGCAGACACACTCGGTGTCAAGCTCTTTACGCTCCGCATGGATATACCAAAGATCGCTAAGGAGCAGAAAAAGAGCATAGAGACCGCCGCAAGAGACGTAAGATACGCGTTTTTCTCACAGCTAATGAAGCAACACGGTATAAAAACTCTCTGTGTGGCACACAATGCTGACGACAACCTCGAAACGATAATTTTTAATATCGCAAGAGGATGCGGTCTTAGCGGAGTATCCGGAATACCGCAGACACGCGACTGCGACGGTGGCATCATCGTCCGTCCCCTGCTCTCCATGAGCAAAGCGGAGATACTTGATTATTGCGAAAAAAACGAAATAGAGTACGTCACAGACAGTACGAACACAGATACAGAATACACCAGAAACCGAATCCGCGCAAAGATACTCCCCGAGCTCCGCGCTATAGCACCGGGAGCGGAGAGTGCCGCCGCACGTATGTCAGACTCGCTCAGAGCGGATGCGCTCTGCCTTGACAGTATGGCAGAATGGTTTCTCTCCGAGACACGCGAGGGCTACTTTATAGACACCGAAAAGCTTTGCGGCTCGCCGTCAGCGATAACTCGCAGAGCGCTTATGTCTCTTTTTTTTGAAATATCCGAGGGAGCTACTCTCGAATACGACCATATAAAGGCTCTTTTTGAGCTTGCGGAAAAATCCACACCCCACTCATCTCTCGACCTCCCCTACGGTATAAGAGCGGTGATAGAGAACGGAAAGCTTGGATTCACAAAAGCTCAAAAGCCTGAAAAAAACTACGATCTCCCCCCTTTTGAGCAAAAGCTCACTATAGGAGAGAATGTTTTAGACTCAATCTCTGCGCGAATATTACTTGAATGTGACGGAGAAACTAAAAATATTTACAAAAAATCAATGAACTTGTACGTTGATTCTGATAAAATATTAGGAGACATTGTCGCAAGAGAGAGACGCGCGGGTGATAAAATAAGAATGAACTCTATGAGCAAGAGTATAAAAAAGCTTATGTGCGATAAAAAGATCCCGATCGAGCTCCGCCCGAGGATCCCCGTCATTTGCATCGGTGACGAGATAGTGGCTGTTCCCTTTTTGGGGGTAGCTGACAAATACCGCATAACACCGAACACTAAAAATAAACTTATTATAACATTTGATATTTTACAGTAAAGGACAACTAACTATGAAAAACGATCTCAAAGAAATACTTGTAACAGAAAAACAAATAGACGAGATAACAACAAGGATCGCGGCAGAGATAACCGAGGACTATAAGAACAGCAAAAAGCTGGTTCTCGTGTGCATTCTCAAAGGCTCGCTCATGTTCACATCCGAGCTTATGAAAAAGATACCTATGCATGCCGAGATAGAGTTTATGAAGGTCTCATCCTACGGCTCGGGCACCGTATCCACAGGTGTTCTCAATATACACCTCGATATGAAGCGCGAGGATCTCAGTGATGCGGATTTCGTTATCGTAGAGGATATAATAGACAGCGGAAATACCCTCTCCCGCCTTGTAAAGTATCTCAGAGAGCGCGGAGCTAACAGCGTTAAGACCTGTACTCTCCTCGATAAGCCCGAAAGACGGGTTGTAGAATTTACTCCCGACTATTGCGGAATGCAGATACCCGACGAATTCGTAGTAGGCTTTGGACTCGACTATGACGAGAAGTACAGAAATCTTCCCTACGTAGCTATTCTCGACCCCAAGGTATATACCAAATGAACTACATAAAGTCAAAATTTCTCTAAGAAAGGCATTTACTAACCAATGAAAAAGAAGAACAACTTCAAGGTGCTCTTAGCCTATGCGCTTATGATCGCCGTGATATTCGGTGTCATCGCATTCGTCCTCAAGGACGATCAGCCGGATCCCGTTTACTATAACGACGTTATAGACTACTTCAAAAACGATACGGTAGCCGAGTTTACTGTTGACAATTCGGATTATCTCACGATGAAGGTCTACGTTGGGGAGATCACGAGGGATGAAACCGGAAAAATAACCAACGAAACAAAGACGATAGGATACCAGCTCCACTCCCTCGCTATTTTTCACGAGGATTGCCAGCAGTATTATATAAATAACCAAAATCTTACCACATATGAGTTTGAGCCTGAAAAGACGATGCCCTGGTGGATAGCATTCCTCCCCTATCTCATAATCATAATTTTGATGATAGTCGCTTGGGTAGTCTTCTCCAAGCAGGCGGGCGGCAAGTCTGGTCCCGGTAAGATGAATTCCTTTGGCAAGGCAAGAGTCAAAATGCCGCAGGACGATGATAAAAACAAAGTATATTTCAAGGACGTCGCAGGTGCAGACGAGGAAAAGGAAGAGCTTGAAGAGGTCGTTGAGTTCCTCAAAAACCCCGAAAAGTTCGCAAATCTCGGTGCAAAGATACCTCACGGTGTCCTCCTTGTAGGCCCTCCCGGTACAGGTAAAACACTTCTCGCAAAGGCGGTTGCGGGAGAAGCAGGTGTTCCCTTCTTCTCTATATCCGGATCTGACTTCGTTGAGATGTACGTGGGTGTAGGTGCTTCCCGTGTCAGAGACCTCTTTGAAAACGCAAGAAAAGCCCCCGCTTCGATCATATTTATAGATGAGATAGACGCGGTCGGACGTCACAGAGGCGCAGGTCTCGGTGGCGGTCACGACGAGCGTGAGCAGACTCTCAACCAGCTTCTTGTTGAAATGGACGGATTTGGCTCTCACGAAGGCATTATAGTCATCGCGGCAACAAACCGCCCTGACATTCTCGACCCCGCGCTTCTCCGCCCCGGTCGTTTTGACAGACAGATCACAGTAAATTATCCCGACATCAAGGGCCGTGAGGAGATACTCAAGGTCCATGCAAGAAATAAACCTCTTGAGGACGGCGTTGACCTTGCGAAGATCGCAAAGACCACCGCAGGCTTTACGGGAGCTGACCTCGCAAACCTTCTTAACGAGGCCGCTCTTCTCGCCTCCCGCCGCGGCAAATCGCTTATCGGCATGGAGGATATTGAGGACGCCTTCATAAAGGTTATCGCAGGTCCCAAGAAGAAGTCCAGAACAATGAAGGAGCGCGAGAAAAAGAACACCGCTTATCATGAAGCGGGTCACGCGATCATCGCGCACGTTCTCCCCTATATGGACCCCGTTGTACAGATATCTATTATCCCCAGCGGAAACGCGCTTGGATATACACTCAATCCTCCCAAGGATGACAAGTTCAGCGTATATAAGCAGGAGCTCAAGGAAAAGATCACAATGCTTCTCGGTGGCCGTGCCGCAGAGGAGATAATCTTTGGCGACATCTCGGGCGGCGCTTCTAACGATATCCAGAGAGCTACCGACATCGCAAAGAAGATGGTAACACAGCTCGGTATGAGCGAAATACTCGGTCCTAGATGCTTCGGCTCAGGTCAGGGAGAGGTATTCCTCGGACGCGATTTCTCGCACTCTCAGGACTACTCAGACAGCGTTGCCGCACAGATAGACTCCGAGATACACGCTATAATCTCCGAAGCTTATGAAAACGCCAAGAAGATACTCACAGATAATATCGATAAGCTTCACTTTATATCCGAATTTCTTCTCAAGAACGAAATTATGGACGGTGAGCAGTTCACTGCCGTAATGGAGGGCAACCCCACAGTTGAGGAGCTTGAGGAAATGGCAGAGGCAAAGCGTCGCAAGAGCCGTGAGGAAAATGACGAGCGTCGCCGTCAGCTTGAGCTTGAGCGCATCGAAAAAGAGCGTGCTGAGGCTGAAAAATCAAATGAGACTAGTCCCACTACCGAGGATTCGATCCCCGATATAGTAGACGAGACCCCCGACCTTCCCGTAAATACCGAGGAAGAAACAGATGAAACTCTCCCCGATGAGAGCGAAGACTCTGACGAGGATAACAAAGAAGAATAAAAAAGGCCGCTTTGCTCCAAAGAGAGCAAAGCGGTTTTCTTCATTTTATTATAATATAATATCATTTGGGAATTTAAGTTCAAGGAGCGACCAGTCTTTTCTTGAGGGTGTAAAGGTTATTTCAGAGACACCGTCCTTAAAATCACACTCAAATATCATATTGTTGGCATCGGATATCGCGTTAAAATGCGCTATCTCGCGACTTGTTACACGGGATAAGGGCTTTGTGCTTTCAAAAGAAAAAGCTGCGGTGAGCCCAAAATCCTTTTGATATACCCGTACACGCACCGCCAAAGCATGATAACTCTTGGCGAGGGATAGCATCATTAAAGCAAAAGCGGTAAAAAGCTTTCTGTCAAAGCCATCATCTGCTACGATTCCCTCATCGATATGAAGCTCTACCGAAATCCCTACGATCTCCGACAAAA
Organism: Eubacteriales bacterium; assembly: GCA_045653105.1. Lineage (GTDB taxonomy): Bacteria > Bacillota > Clostridia > Oscillospirales > CAG-272 > HGM12713. The sequence goes on along the minus strand of JAZOLL010000066.1, from coordinate 16,645 downwards.
TCCCAATCAAAGAATCTAGTTTTTCGACAAGAACAGGAGCGCCGTCAAAAACAGTCATCTCAGCATTTTTCATGATAGCATCTGCAATATTCAACACATTATTAAGATCTTCTGCTAATGGCTCGTCCCATTTTCTTATCCTGCCCTCTTCTGTCTCTTCAAGAAAACCAACCCTTCCCTCAAAGCCTTTGGCAGAGGCTATGCGAAGAAGTGTGCCCCGCTTTTCCTTTTTAAAAAAGACCACTCCAAATATACGGCTTGAGGAAAAGACCTGAGGGAAAATAAGCGCGCTGCCTATAAATGTAGGTATGACGATAGGCTTCTCACCATAGGACAAAAGATATTTCCGCAGAGCATCTGAAACGGAAAAATCCAAGATTTCCGAGAGATCCGTTCCCCTCGTAAGCTTTCTTGAAGATCCGGCAGTGGCTATTACCGATAGTCCTCCCGACAATTCCACAAGATAAAGATCTGCTATTCGAGCCCTCTTTCCGGAGGGCTCGTTGATGTTCGTTTCGCTGTACCTATTTTTACAATTATTTATACTCATACATCTTGTTTCTCGAATAATTAATTTTATATTGTCTTCTCTTTTTTACAATATTCGACAAATATTATATTTCTTTCGCAGTGAGCTGTATCAAGAGATCTATATTGTCAGGCTGTACCTTTGCCTCATGAGCGGCACGGTTTTTGTGAAGCTGTCCGCACTTGTCACATTTGTAGATTATAACAAAACCGCGCTTGGGATCGGGCTCTGCCTTTATAGGAACAAGATTTCCCTGGCACTCATTCGCTCTGTCTCCGGGATTTATGTCAATATGTATAGACCAAAGACAAAAAGGACAATGATCTCTTGATGTATAACCGAGCGGCTCTACCTTTTTGCCACAGTGAGCGCAAATAAATCCGCTGTCATTCTTTGAAAATCTCTTTGTTTCCATTTTATCTCCCCTGCTTGCAAAGTTCTTACTCTATTAGTGATTTGTTGTATTTTTCATCACACTTATTTTACAAAGCTCTCAATAGCTGAACGCTCGCTCTTTGAAAGCGGAGCTTCCTTTATCTTGGTTACGTAATCGTAAAGGCAGAGGGTTCCGTAAGCCTCCTCCTCAAGATTCATATCCTCGACGTAGTAAATGTCGGCATAGACCGCAAGCAAAAGACCGGAATCGAGAAGTTCCGCAAGATCCTCGCCGCACGTATCAAGATCAAAAACGAACTTTCTATAATTATAAAGCCTGTTCTCCTCGCTTGCAACAAGCTGAGAGGAGCATCTGAAGGTTCTCGTGCCCTCATCTGTGAGTATATCGTTGTCCTCCTTATTCTCGGGCGTCAGATCAACCGAGAAAAAGAGATTCACGTCAAAAACGTTGTCCGACTTAGCGGGCTCTTCTGCAAGTCCCTTGTCATTCACAAGACTTCTTAGCGTGCTGTTATTGTATCTGAAAACAAGCTGTATCTGATTAGCTTCAGGTATGAAGACCGCGTGCGTGACAGAGAAATATCCTCTGTTCTTCTCGGTTCTCGTGATAGTGTTCTGCTCCTGTTTGAAGATATAGAGCTCCCCATCGTCACTGTAAGCCTCGTATACAGCTTCGTTGACAGTTATTTTATCAAGGTCAGCGGGTATAGCCGAGGAAAGCGCAACTCTCCAGAGCAAAAGACCGATAACGCCAAAAACCAGGAGTCCGAAAAAGAGCTTTATAAGACACCCTACCGCTTTAAAACCTTTACTTACTATTGACATCTTTACTCCTTGTGATATAATGTATTTATGTTATTATACCACCAAGCGCTCCGCTTTTCAATAACATTTCTCAAACAAATTGTATTCTATTTCAAAAAGGAGCAAAGTATGTACGAAATAACCCCTAAAAAAAGCAATAACACCGCGAGAAGCCTCTCGATCATACTTCTCGTAACCGCCTTTGCGGCAATGATCTTCTCAGGAATCCCCAGAATACCCTTTCGCTCGGTAATGCAGCTCATATCGCTCGTAGTGCTCGCATTTTCAATACTTATGATGACAAGATACGTGCTCTCCTCCTACTCATACGCCGTAATTTCGGGCGATGAGGGTGGATTTGACCTGACCGTCACCGAGCTCAAAAGGAAATCCCGTATAACTGTTTGCAGAATAGCTCTCTCCGGCATCGAAAAGGTCACACTTGCCAAAAGCTCGGAAAAAGAGCTTGTCGCAACTCTCAAAGAATATGCAAAAGGCAGAAAGACCTATAATTACTGTATCGACCTTGCCCCCCAAAAATATATCCACATCCTCGCAAACGAGTGTGGGGAGGAGCTCGTGATAAAGCTCTCCTACGACAAGCGACTTTTCTCTATTCTCTCTGACGCATCCGGAAAAAGCTCCGAGAGCACCTTGCCGTAAAGCTTTTGTGCATAGGCTATCAGCCGATAGACCGTTCGCTCGTCGCGGTGAGTTTCAAACGAGTATCGCAAAACCCTTTTGCCTATCCTCCTTTGAGATGCGTCACCGCCCGACAGATAGACCCCGTAAAAGCTCTCAAGCACCTCTTTATCCTCCGTAGCGCGAAGCAACAGCAGGGTAAGGTATACCGCAATAAGCTCACGCCTCTCCGAGTCGCACTCGGTAGAGGCGTTTATTTTTTCAAACACAAAAAATATGTCACTCTCCTCGGGCGTTATCCCAAGCGCGGCATACTTTTCAAAAATTTTTATCATATAGCTCCTTTTTCTGCTTTTTCGCATAAGCACCTCCTTAATTTACAGGAAGAGTTTATCTCCAAAACAGAAAAAAGTCAGTACCAAAGAGTCTCACCCAGTCTCATTTCGCACGAATATCCTCTCGCCTTATAACTCTCAAAAGGGTCTCAAAGAATATTTTAGTGTCGAGGGCAAAACCTATATTTTTAGCGTATTCGCGGTCAAATTCAAGCTTCTCCGCGTCACTTATCATATCCCTGCCGCGTATCTGAGCAAGCCCCGTAATACCCGGTGGAAGATCATAAACTCCGGATGCCGATCTCCCCTTGTGCATCTCCTCCTCACAAGGGATAAGCGGGCGCACTCCAACAAGGCTCATATCCCCCTTTATCACGTTTATTATCTGCGGCAGCTCGTCAAGACTCAATCGACGGATAAAACCTCCGACAGGTGTTATATAGCGACCGATATCCGATGGGTGAGAGGTCGGGATATCGCTCGGCGCATCGAGTCTCATACTTCTGAATTTGTAGCAAACGAAGGGTTCTCCGCCCCGACCTATCCTCACCTGCTTGAATATCGCTCCCCCTTTTGATGTCAGCCTTATCGCCAAAGCGATCAAAAGCATCGGCACACACATCACTATGAGCAGAACGCAGGAAAGCACAAGATCGATCGCACGTTTCCCAAAGCTTTTATAAAATCCGCGAGAAGGAAGAGCCTCTTCGCCTGCAATTTTTTCTCGCCTTGACATACAGATCTCCAATCAATAATCTTTATGAGATTAGGATGTGTTTTTTCAGCGCAAATATACTTTTGTATAGATTCACAAACAAGAGTGCGCTGTTTTGTGCATTTATACAAAGCTGATAAAATTTCTGTCAAAAAAGAGTATATTCGAGAAAAAATACGTACATTATAAAATGAAAAATAAAAAATTCAGGAGAAAAGATGAATAACTGTATAAGAGACGTTTTTCTTGAAAGAGAAAAGGAAACACTGTCAGAATTTGCATTTCTCACTTCGAATACCAAAGGCAGAGAGCACCCCTACAAGGTCTGCGAAAACAGAACTGAGTTTCAAAGAGACCGAGATAAGATAATACACTCTCAGTCCTTCAGACGGCTTATGAACAAAACTCAGGTCTTTCTCGCCCCCACGGGAGATCACTACCGCACGAGAATGACGCACACCCTTGAGGTCACACAGATAGCGCGCATCATAGCGAGAGCGCTCCGTCTGAACGAAGACCTCGCCGAAGCCGTAGCTATGGGGCACGATTTCGGTCACACCCCCTTCGGTCACGCGGGAGAATATGCGCTCCAGCAGTGCTTTGACCCCGAGTTTTCTCACTACCGCCAGAGTTTACGCGTTGTCGAAAAGCTCGAAAACAACGGTCAGGGGCTCAACCTCACCTGGGAGGTAAGAGACGGCATAGTCAACCACACGGGAAACCACGTAGCCTCCACTCTTGAGGGCGTTATAGTAAAATACGCGGACAGAATAGCATACATAAATCACGACATTGACGACGCGCGCAGAGCGGGAATCCTCCAGATCTCGGACATACCCGCATGGATAAGAGACGTGCTCGGTGACGGACACTCCGAGAGGATAAACTCGCTCGTCACTTCTATAATCAGAGCAAGCACCGGCAAAGATAAGATAACCATCGAGGATGAGGTCGGTGAGGCTATGCATTCGCTCAGAGAATTTCTCTTTGAGCGGGTATACAGAAACCCGATAGCAAAGGGCGAGGAGGGCAAGGCAAAGGAGCTTTTGATAAGACTTTTCGAGCACTATGCAAAAAGCCCTGACAAAATGCCCGAGTTCTACAAAAACAGATGCGAAGCGGAGGGCGTCGAGAGATGCGCGTGCGACCTTGTCGCAGGCATGACAGACCGCTATGCGATAGATCTGTATAACGAGCTATACGTTCCCAAGGTCTGGCGAGGTTGACGATTATGATACCGAGACAGATAATAGACGAGATAGTCTACAGAAACGACATCGAGCAGACTATCGGCTCTTACGTAACACTTAAAAGAGCAGGCTCGAACATTAAAGGACTTTGTCCTTTCCACAGCGAAAAAACCCCGTCCTTCACCGTATTTCCCGCAACCAAGAGCTTTTATTGCTTCGGCTGCGGAGCGGGAGGTGACGTTATAACCTTCACTATGAAGGTGGAAAATCTCGACTATGTCGGCGCACTTGAATTTCTCGCGCAGAGAGCGGGTATAACTATCCCCGAGAGCGAGGACGAGCAGGCAGAAAAAACCGTCTCCCGCAAGAGAATATACGATATGAACCTCGCGGCGGCAAAGTTTTTCAGAAGCTGTCTGTTTGACGAGCGCTACGGGAAAGAGGCTATGCGATATCTCACAGAGGACCGCAAGCTCTCCACCGCCACGATAAAGCATTTCGGCATAGGATTTTCCCCAAGCGAGATGGGCACACTCAAGCGCCATCTCAGATCTCTCGGATACACCGACGAGGAGATGGTAACGGGCTTTTTGTGCGGAGTAAGCAAAAAGAACGGCGCGACCTACGACTATTTCAGAAACAGAATAATCTTCCCCATCATAGATACCTCGGGCAATATCGTCGCCTTTGGTGGCCGTGTGATGGACAACTCAAAGCCGAAGTACCTCAACACCTCGGATACCCCCGCATTCAAAAAGAGCAGACATCTTTTCGCACTCAACTTCGCGAAAAATCACGCCGCAGAGCAAATGATCCTCTGCGAGGGATATATGGACGTCATCGCGCTCCACGCGGCAGGATTTGAGTCCGCGGTGGCAACACTCGGCACTGCTATAACGGCAGATCAGGCGAGAATATTCGCAAAATACACCAAAAAGGTGGTCATTCTTTACGACTCGGACGAAGCGGGACAGACCGCGGCTGACAAGGCAATGCGACTTCTCAGCGAGGCGGGAGTTGACGTGCGCGTCCTCAAGCTCAGCGGAGCAAAGGACCCCGACGAGTATATCAAGCTCTACGGTGCTGACGCGTTCAGAGGAGTTATAAAGGAAAGCAAGAGCGGATTTGACTTCCGTATGGACAAGATAATCAGTGCCCACGATATATCGAGTGCCGAGGGCAAGATCAAGGCAGCGGCAGATGTTTGCGCCCTGATAGCTACCTATCACTCAAACGTTGAGCGAGAAATATACACCGCGTCAGCGGCAAAGGCTCTTGGTCTCACCCGCGAGGTCATAGTCTCGGACGTTGAGCGTATAAGGAGACGTCTCCAGAGAGACGCGGAAAGAAAACGCTCGGCAGAGGCGCTGATGTCGGCAAAAAATCTCGATAACAGAGTAAACCGCGACGCGGCAAAGAACATAAGAGCAAGCAATGACGAGGAAACGATACTCTCGCTTATGCTGATCTTCGACGAATTCCGCGTAAAAATAGCAAACGGCGAGATAAAGCTCACATCTGACGACTTTGTCACCGAGTTTGGACGCCGAGTATTCTCCGCGATGTGCGAGCTTGAGCGCTCTGAATCCGGATTTTCAAAGGCAATGCTCGGTCTCTATTTCAACGTAGATGAGCTTGGAAAGCTCGAGCAGATAGAGCAGACGCGCCGCAGCTACGCCAAAAATGATCTCGAGGTGCTTGAAGGCGCGATAGAAAATCTCAAAGAAGAAAAAACTCACTCCGAGAACTCAAACGACTTGGACTTCATACTCATGAAAAGACGTGAACAGCTCCAGAAAAAGCGACTCACCGACACAAACGATAAAAAATAAAGAAATACATAAAACAGAGGGAAAGGAAATGGCAGAAAACGAAATCAAGGACGTCCAGCAGGACGAGGTAAAGGATGTAGAAACACCCGAGGTAAAGGAGACAAAAGAGGAAAAAACTCTTGATGTGCAGTCTCTTATCGAAAAGGGTAAAAAGGGCGCGCTTTCCGAAAGCGATCTCGACGAGATGCTCGAGGAATGCGACTACGACATGGATAAATTTGAAAAGCTCTATGAGACTCTTGAGGATCACGAGATCCCGCTCCCCGGTGATATATCAAACTCCGAAATAATCGAGATCGAGAGCGAGGTAGAAAGCTTCGGCGCAGGCGAGAACATGGAGAGACTTCTCGAGCAGGAGGGACTTTCCATCGACGACCCCGTACGTATGTATCTCAAGGAGATCGGTAGAGTTCCGCTTCTCTCCGCAGAGCGTGAGCGCGAGCTTGCAGAGATAATGTCAACAAGCGAGTCCGAGGAGGAGCGTGAGCGCGCAAAGAACGAGCTCGTTGAGGCAAACCTCCGTCTCGTTGTAAGTATAGCAAAGAGATACGTAGGAAAGGGTATGTTCTTCCTCGACCTCATTCAGGAAGGAAACCTCGGTCTTATGAAGGCTGTAGATAAGTTCGACTACGGCAAGGGCTTTAAGTTCTCCACCTACGCTACCTGGTGGATCAGACAGGCGATAACAAGAGCTATCGCGGATCAGGCAAGAACTATAAGAATCCCCGTTCACATGGTTGAAACGATACACAAGGTATCGAGATATACAAGACAGATGCTACAGGAGCTCGGCCGCGAGGCAACCGCCGACGAGCTTGGAGAAAAGATGGGTATGCCCCCCGAAAAGGTAAGAGAGATAATGAAGATCGCACAGGATCCCGTATCTCTTGAAACTCCTATCGGTGAGGAGGAGGACAGCCACCTTGGCGACTTCATCCCCGACGATGACACTCCCGCTCCCGCAGACGCGGCATCCGCAACGATCCTCCGCGAGGTCATCGAACGTGAGCTACACACACTCACCCCCCGTGAGGAGCACGTTATAAAGCTCAGATTCGGACTTTACGACGGAAGAACAAGAACACTTGAAGAAGTAGGTAAAGAATTCGATATCACTAGAGAGCGTATCAGACAGATCGAGGCAAAGGCTCTCAGAAAGCTCAGACACCCCAGCAGAGCAAGACATCTCAAGGGTTTCCTCGACTAAATTCAGCGAGCATATATAACAAAAAGTAACGCGCGCATTTGGTATTAAAGCCATAAAATACGGTAAATGCCACAAAAACGCGTCACTCCATTAAGCAGAAGTCACAAATCTTTTAAAAACTTATACACTAAGGGCTTTTCGTCAAGGTTTGTTAACAAAAAAATCACTTGACAAAAACACCCTTTTGGTGTAAAATAACATAGTAGTATTATACAATTCAGCGTATTGTGTTCAGGCTGAAACCTATCAAGGAGGAAACAATGAACAAGAAGATAATTTCCCTTCTTTTATGTGCGGTAATGGTGCTTTCCGTCATTCTCACGGGATGCTCCAAAAAAACCGATGAAGAGGCTATGCAGGACGTTAACGAGACCGCATCCGAAAGCACGATGACTCTCACTTTGTACCTTATGTCGGAGAACGATATAAGCGGAGATCAGGTTACAAAGATCGAGGAAGCGGTCAACAAGATAACCAAGTCAAAATTCAAGACAAGACTCGTTCTCAGATATTACACTGAGGAAGAGTACACAGAGGCTCTTGAAGAGGCTATCAAAAAGACCAAGGAAGAAAAGAACAGCAAGAAGCCCGGCGGTACAAAGCCCGGTCAGGCAACTACGACTACAGTCGAGGAGACAGTTATCAACTCACTCGGAGTCACCGAGCTCAAGTACCCCTCTGTAAGCGACCATCAGGTAGATATCTTCTATCTTGGCGGATACGATAAGTTCACAGAGTACTACGAAAATGGTTGGCTCGCGGACCTCAGTGACAACCTCACGACAGAGTCCAAGGCCCTCAAGACCTACATATTCGGTGACTACTTCACAAACATAGACTTTACAACAGACGATATCCCCGTTATCCCCAACAACCTCGTTATTGGCGAATATACATACATGCTCCTTAACAAGGATGTTCTCGCAGAGTACAACTACTACACCGAGAGTGCCGGATTCACCACAAAGAGCGATTTCACAAGTCTCACCTGTGAAAGCGTACAGGATATACTCGGAAACGTAGCAGAATACAACCGCGACGCATACGTTCCGCTTTGGTCGGGAACAGGCGAGCTTGACGTATCCAATGTCGGCTACATCGGAGTTGAAAACCTCGGTGACAACAACTTTGCTCTTGCAGATAAGTTCTCTCTCATCGGTGGTTCTTATGCTCCCGACGCGGCTTTCGCAACACTCAACACATACATTCCCTTTGCTAACATATTCAGAGATTCCAACTTTACAACTCAGCTCTCCACTCTCGTTTCCTATAAGGAAAACGGCTACTACGCTGCAGAGGGAGAAGCAGATAAGCCTTTCGCAGTTGGTTATGTAAAGGGCGGTCCTCAGGACGTTCTTCAGTATGCTGAAGACTACGAGATCGTAGTTGTTGAAAAGCCCAGAATGTCCACAGCTGATGCGTACGATCATACTTTTGCAGTATCCAAGTTCACAACAGACACCACAAGAAGTATGAGAATACTCACATACCTCAACACCAATGAAGCGTTCAGAAACCTTATCCTCTACGGTATCGAGGGTGAGAACTACGAGATAGTTCTTCAGAAGGCTGAAAGCATCGACGGCGAGATCAAGGAATACAAGACAGTAAGAAGACTCAACGACGAATACATGATGGCTCCCGAAAAGACAGGAAACCTCCTTTTGGCATATCCCCTCGAAGGTGAGCTTCCCAACATTCGTGAGTACCAGAAGCTCCAGAACAGCGACGCTCTTACCTCTCTCGATTTTGGATTCAGACTTGATTATCAGAAATCAATTCTCCATTTCGAGGCTATGAATGAGTACTGTACATTCACAGAAGCGGTTTACGATGAGGTTATGGCTATAGACAGTGTTGCTGAGCTCGATATATTCCTCAAGGGATACAAGGATACGGAACATCCCGAAAATAATATTCCTTCTATCTTTGAAAGACTCGACGCTGAAGAGAACGGAAAAGTAAAGCTTATGCTCTCCCACGGTCACTATAAAGGATGTGACAGTGAGTTTGCTCAGACCTACAACGCAAACGTTGATAAATTCGGTATTGGTGATGCGCTTGCAGGAGTTTACTACAAGTGGCTCGACGATAAGGAAATCTACGTTCTTGAAGAAGGTTTATAATAACAAATCGAAAGCTGCCGCAAAACGGCAGCTTTCTTTATACTAAAGAATAAAGGTAAGGAAAATGAACTATACGCATATAATCTGGGATTTCAACGGAACGCTCTTCTCTGATATGGACGCGGGAATAAAGTCGGTAAATACTATGCTCTCTGCCCGCGAGCTTCCAATAATACCCGATATAGATAGCTACCGAGAAGTCTTCAAATTCCCGATAATCGAGTACTACAGAGACCTTGGATTTGATTTTGATAAAGAGCCCTATGAGGTTCTCGCTCCCATATGGGTGGATCTTTACAACGAAAACAGCAAAGCATCAAAGCTTCAAGCCGATGCTGTAACAGCGCTTGAATATTTTAAAGATATAGATATGCCCCAGATACTTCTCTCCGCGACCGAGCTTACTATGCTAAAAGGACAGATCAAGGATCTCGGCATACTTCCCTACTTCTCTGAGGTGATGGGTCTTTCAAATATACATGCCTACTCAAAGAAGGCACTCGCGATAGATTGGAAAAAGAGAAATCCCAATGCAAATCCTCTTTTTATAGGCGATACGGTTCACGACGCGGACGTGGCAGCGGCGGTGGGTGCCCATTGCTTTTTAGTGGCAAACGGTCACGGTGCGAGAAAATCTCTAGAGGCTAGAGAGCTCCCTATATACAAATCTCTTACGGATATGATAGAAGCACTAAAAATCCGCTGATACGTCGAAAAAATTTTCGAAGTTCACAATTTATTTATATATATATGGTATAATTATTTTGTATGGTCTTGCACAAAAAGCAGGGCAAACTTTCAAAAGCGATGAAAGGAAATTTGACTTATGATAAAGATAGAACATCTGGTAAAAAACTACGGTCCTAACTGCGCTGTGGATGATATCAGCTTTGAAGTCAAGCGTGGTGAGATAGTTGGATTTCTCGGTCCTAACGGAGCGGGAAAAAGTACCACGATGAATATACTCACAGGATATCTCTCCGCAACCTCGGGCAGCGTCTCGATAGCAGGACTTGATATACTCGATTCTCCCCTTGAGGCAAAAAAGCATATCGGATATCTTCCCGAACAGCTTCCGCTTTATCACGATATGACGGTAGAGGAGTACCTTACCTTCAGCTACAATCTCAAAAACTGCAAGCTCAACAGAGATAAGCATCTTGCGGAAATATGCGAGGTGGTAAAGATAACCGACGTTTACAAGCGCGTTATCAAGCACCTCTCAAAGGGATATCGCCAGAGAGTCGGTATCGCACAGGCACTTATCGGCAGTCCGGAAGTCATAATCTTTGACGAGCCCACAGTCGGTCTTGACCCCAAGCAGATAATTGAGGTCAGAAACCTCATCAGAACACTTGGTCGCGATCATACGGTCATTCTCTCAACCCATATACTCCAAGAGGTTCAGGCCGTCTGCGACAGAATCGTCATCATAAACAAGGGCAAAATAGTTGCGGACGAGCTTACCGAAAACATAACCAGAACGGTTGAGAACAATCGCAGATACAACGTAAAGATCTGCGGTCCTCAAAAGGAAGTTCTCGCAATGCTCAAAGCAAAGCCGGGTATAGTTTATGCCGAATCCCTCTCTCAGAGAGATGGCGACGCGTACACATATATGATCGAGAGCGAGGTCGGTGTAGATATAAGAAAATCTCTCTTCTACACGCTTGCGGAAAAGAAATGGCCGCTTGTCGGAATGGAAGCACTTGGAATGAGCCTTGAGGATATATTCATATCTATCGTGGATCAGACCTCTCCTAAGAGCCGCTACGAGAGACGCGACTCAAAGGCAAGACGCGCGCAGCAGCACTCCAAAACACGCGCTGAGGCAGAAATAGTCAAGAATATTCTCGAAAAGAACGAAAGCAAAAAGGACGAGCTTTCCGACGTTTTCGATACAGACGACAAATAATCCAATATTCCGATTCAACAGAAAGGAGTCCTGCCGACACATCGGCAGAAAAAAGATATGCTTGCAATCTATAAAAAGGAGCTGCGCTCATACTTCATAAACGCGATCGGATACGTTTACGTAGGCGTATTTCTCGCTGCATCCGCGCTCTTGCTCTGCTATACAACACTAAAGGCGTCAAGCTATGACACCTCGTCTTACTTTAGATATTTGCTCTTCTCATTCATAGTTCTCATTCCGCTTCTCACAATGAAGCTCTTCTCCGAGGAGAAAAAGCTCAGAACAGAGCAGTTGCTACTCACCGCCCCCGTCACTATCTGGGGAATGACACTTGGAAAGTTCTTTGCGGCGTTCACGATATTCTTCAGCTCGCTTCTTACATCCTGCATAAACCTCTTTCCCCTTTACTCCTACGCAAATACCGAAAGAGCATCTGTGCAGTACAGCGTCATTCACGTAGGTCCTTCGACCGCCAGAATAGTCGGTTGCCTCATAGGAATAACACTTATCGGTGCGGCTTTCATAGCAATAGGAATGTTTGTTTCCTCTCTTACAGAAAATCAGCTCGCATCCGCGGTAATAACTATATCTATAATCCTCGTTATGCTTCTCCTCAGCGTAGTAAATCAGCAGATTGATTCCTATGCTGTAAGAGTAGTGATCGACTGGTTCTGCGTTCTCAGCAGATTCTCATCCTTTACAAACGGATATATAGACTATGCCGCAATAATCTACTATATCTCGATAACAGGTGTATTTTTGCTTCTCACGGTGCGCGTTTATGACAAGCGCCGTTGGGGCTGATACGGAAAGGTGGCAAAAATGAAAAAGTTTTCCTTTAACAGCCGCAAGTTCCGTTATGGCGGTGTGACCGCGGCACTCACAGCACTTGTAGTAGCAATCGTTATCGTGCTCAATATCGCCGTATCCACACTTGGAGCTCGCTTCAACTGGTACACCGATATGACACCTCATATGCTCTTTACTCTCTCGGATGCTTGTATCGAGCTCATTCAGAACGGAGACCCTGAATTCAATACAGAGTCCCCTGTAGAAATGGTAGAAAAGATACGTGCGGAAAATAAAGCTTATAATGAAGCAAACGGACTCTCCCCCGAGGACACAGGCTACAAGGACGAAAATATCAAGATAAACATCATCTTCTGCGAGGAAAGAGACGTAGTTGAGTCCGCTATGGCATCCAACTACATCTGCAAGACCGCAGACGAGCTCGCGACCAAATTCTCCGACTATATCGACCTCAAGTTCTACGACATCGTAAGAAATCCCTCTAAGGTTTCAAAATTCCAGGTGACATCCACCTCTACTATCGCCCCCTCTGACGTAATAGTTGAGTTTGGCACAGAGTTCAGGATCTACACACAGAAGGCATTTTTCGATATAGACTCCACAACAGGCGAAGCATGGGCATACAATGGCGAGAAAAAGCTCACCGCAGGTATCCTCACAGTCACAAGAGCTGAAGCTCCTGTCGCTTGCTTTACTGTAAACCACGGCGAGACAACTCCCGATTCCGCGCTCCGCACCACACTTGAGGACGCAGGATTTACCGTCCAGAACATCGACCTCTCGAGCGGTGAGCCGATCCCCGAGGATTGCAGACTTATAGTTATCTACAACCCTCAGTCCGACTTCCATCTCGGAAGCACTAAGGGAGATATTGACGAGATAAATATTCTCAATGATTACCTCGACAAATCAAACGCTCTTATGGTGTTTATGGACCCCAAGACCAATAAGGGTCAGCGCCTCACAGTTCTTGAAGACTTCCTTGAAACATGGGGCATCAGCTATGACAGATACACCGACATCAGCGGCACATATCCTTACGTTATCAAGGATAGCGCAAATTCGCTTACCGCTGACGGCTTCTCTGTTGTAGGTAACTACGCTACAGACGGCTTCGGTTCTACTATAACCTCGTCTATGACACAGGGTGAATATCCCAGAAAGGTCGTATTCCCGAACGCAATGTCGATATCCCCTGCCGCAGATCTTTATACACCTACCCGCTACACAAACCCCGACAATCCCGATGACCAGTACGACTACTATGAGTACTCAAGCAACAACGTGACCAGAAAGATGTTTAACCTCTTTGTAAGTGCGGAGGGTGCTGAGGCTTTTGCGAACGGAATCAACGTAGGAAAGGCAACAGCAAAAAACCCCTTCTCTCTTATGACCGTCACGATAGAGGACCGTCAGCTTCAGGAAGACAACTACTCGCTCATCGACGACTTCTCTTACGTTATAGCCTGCGGAACTACAAGCTTTGCTACAGATGAGTATCTGAACTCTGACAGTATAGGAAACTCCGAACTGCTCCTTTCGGTATTCCGTGTCATCGGCCGTGAGCCCGTTCCGGTAGGAATAGACAGAAAGCCTTTCGCGGACTACTCTATAGATACGATAGAGGCAAAGGATGCAACGCAATATACCGTTGTACTCACCGTTGTTCCCGCAGTGATCACCGCATCTGTCGCGGCAGTCGTATTGATCAGGAGAAAAAATAAATGATAAAAGAACAAAAGAAATCTCTTTTGAGAAGGCGCAAGATATATACTCTGATAGCCGCGCTGCTCGTGATAGTGCTGATCCCCACGCTTATCACTATCACCTATCTCTCAAAGAATAAAAACTTTGAGGATCCGGTTGACAATGTTATATACAAGATAAAATATAAAGACGGTGTGTACGCTATGTACGATAAAGACGGCACTCACCTTGATTATGATGAGGCGCTCCGCGCACAGGTAAGCGCGGGCGAGATGTTCCGTTTTTACGTCACAAGCTCCGGCACGATAGTAAAGATCAATATCGAGGACGGAACTCACGAGATATATGCCGTTGTAGATACTGCGGACGGTGAGGCGCTTGGATTTGACTCGCGAATACTCATTTTCCCCAGAATCCAGAAAGACAATATACGCTCTATAGAGGTTGAGAACTCCAAAGGATCTTTTACCTTCTACAGATATAATTTTGAGCTCAACAGACTTGATGATACTGCCGAATTCACAATAAAAGGCGCACCTTATGCTACCTTTGATGAGGAAGCATTTGCCGCACTTTATATCTCGGCAGGATATACGATATCCACACAGAAGATCGAGGACCCCATCAAGGATCCCACTACAGGTGAGTATCTTGAATACGGACTTGCCAAGGAGATACGTGTGAATGATGAGGGTGAGGAATATGAATACTCCCCCGCTTATATCACACTCACAGACACCTCAGGCAAAAAGCACAGACTTATCGTGGGAGATCAACTCGTGACAGGTAGCGGATATTACGTGCAATACGTAAGCATCGACGGCGATATAGAGACAAAACGAGATGCCGTTTACGTGCTTGACAACGACGTGGGAGCTACAGCACTTTCCACTAAGGAAATGTTCGTAAATCCTATGATAAACTATCCCCTCTCTCTAAACGACTATCAGCACCTCAAGAACTTCAAGGTGTATGATACAGAGGCGCGCAAGAACATCGTAGCGTTCTCTTATATCCCCCCTGCTGACCGCAGCACGATCTACACGCACGTCACTCACCAGTTCGATCTTGGTATGTTTGACGGATATGTACCGAACTCAGTGAACGTTCCGAATGCCCTCTTCTACTTCTGTGAAATGGATTTTGCGGGTGTAAAGAAGCTCTCTCCCTCAAATCAGGATTTTGTTGACTACGGACTTGGAAAGATCACCGAGGAAGAGGACGGTAAGAAAAAGTTTGAGCATATATCAAAGTATCAGATATTCTTTGATTACGACGTGACCGATTCGAAGGGCAATTACGATCAAACTCTCAGACACCATATCTATATAAGTGAAAAGAACGAGGACGGAAACTATTACGTATACTCATACGTATTTGACTCAAAGACAGAAGAAGAAATATACTGTCCCGATATGATCGTTGAGGTAAAGGGACATTGCTTTAACTTCCTTGAATGGAGATCTTCTGAGTGGATCGAGGACAGATACGTATATCTGAACATCGCACATTGCAAGCAAATAAAATTTGAAACAAGCGATTACTGGGCAGAGTTCTTCCTTGACAACCCCGACGCAAACTCCGAAAAGGTAAGCTCAACCTATATAAAGATCTCGGGTAAGAGCTCGTTTGGTGACAACGTAAACACGTTCTCTGCTTTGACGAAAGAAGATAAGTTCGGCTACGTATGGACTATCACGCAGACAGACCTCATAGCACAGGATGCATACGGACAGAAAGCGTCTATTCCCTCTGCTTATTATGCCATCAACGCAATAGGCAAGCAGACCAAAGTTGTTCCTGAGGCTATCCATTGTAAAGACGGAAGCAAGATCGAACTCACCGCAAACGAAGTTACCATTACTCACCCGGATGGAAGCAAAACGACCTATGTGAGATATGCTACAGACCTTTTCAGAAGACTTTATGAGACACTTACCGTATCCACACTTGAGAGCAGCTATGAGCTCTCCGAAGCGGAGGAAGCGGCTCTCATCGCCGATCCTACAAATCATCTGCTCACTATCAGGATAAAGGACATTGAGGACAACGAGACAGTTTACTCTTTCTACTCGCTCACAAGCCAGAAGACATATATCACAGTCAACGGCAGCGGTGGATTCTATGTTCTCCCCTCAAGAGTCAATAAGTTCATATCTGATACACAAAAGTTCTTCAGATTTGAACCTATCGATCCCGATGCTAAAAACTAAAACAAAAGGACAGAGAGCTTTCTCTGTCCTTTTGTATTGAGATAAAGAAACAGCAGAAACACTCACGCTGAATGCCTCTGCCGTTTTCCTTCGTTTATGCTGTGCGCTAAAGGACTGCTTTATTTTGAGCAGAAATCTTCGTTTTTGAGGAAAGACGTATTTACATACGTCGACCGAAAAAACGGAGATAGAAGGAAAATATAATAAAAATGATAAAACCGTAG
>JAZOLL010000065.1:0-10165 GCA_045653105.1 Eubacteriales bacterium | reverse complement strand
AGGGAGGCTTGGAATTAGTCCCGCTTGAGCGGGATGTACGTAATAGATGCATGGCTGGCACGCCAACAAAAAGCGCACTTGTGCGCAGCCAGTAATATTAGGGCTATGCCCGAAACTGAAATACCCCCCGTTTTACGGGGGATATTTATTGTGACACTTTATAGGGCAGATCTGGATATGGATTAGGGGAGGGGAGAGAACTTTTTTAAAAAGATCTCTCTCCCCTTTTGCATGTCCTATCTTATTTTCTCACGATCCTTATTGCAATGACAGAGATATCGTCCGCGGCAGATTCGCGGCGGGCGCGCTCAAGTATAAGGTCGACCGCTGACTTTATGCCCTCCGCATCAAGAGTTTTTTGCAAAGTCTCATAGAGCCACGGACAGTCCTCGCGCCCCTGCGTCACACCGTCGCTTATCATTATAATAACGTCACCGTCCTGCAGATCAACCTTCAGCTTCTTGAAATCCACGTCCTTGATTATGCCGAGCGGGAGAGTCTTTGAGCGGAGCTTGAAAAGCTCGCCACGGCGAAAAACGTAGGTGGGCGCCGCGCCGCTCTTGTGGAAATATGCCTCGCCGCGCATAAGATCAAGCTCCAAAAGATCCATCGTTGCCGAGCATTCGTGCAGGCTTCCGCCTCCCTTGTTTCTCAAAAAGCCGTTGAGCATCTTGAGGGATATCTCGGTGCTGTTGCCTGCAGTAAGCATCTTTTCCATAAATACTGCGCTTATCCGAGAGGTCAGGGCGGCATCTACTCCCGAGCCCATTCCGTCGCTTATCATAGAGAAAAATCTGTCGCCTTCGACAGAGAACACGTTCATCGTGTCACCGCAATATGCGCTCTCACCCTCGGACATCACCGATGCTTTTGCGAACTCCACCTCGTAGAGCGGCGCTTCTGTAAAGAGATAGCGGCACTCGCCGTTCAGCTTTTGCTCTCTCTCAAGAGTTACCTCCTTTCCGAGGAGCTTTGAGAGGGATTTCTTTATTTTATCCGCACTCTGCTCCCAGACTTCCTCGGAGGGCAGGGATAGGAGTATCTTCTTTTTATGCTCACCGCACGCGGCAACCGAAAGACCGTCTATTCCGAGAGCCTCAAGCTCGCGCGCGACTGCCTCGGCAAGGGGTGTGTCGGGGGAGTATTCGCGAGAGTCCTTTTTCACACTGAGCCCGATCAGCTCGGAGGTCGCCTCGTAGTCAAGCGCAAATATCTCGCTCTTGTCGTAGAGCAAAAGCTCCCTTATATGTCGCGCGGTGTTGTGCTCTATCTCGTCCTGAATGTCGCTTATCCGCTCGCAATTTTGCAAAAGATAGGTAGGGGTGTTCTTTGCGGATAGCTTTTCGTTTTGATGTATGAGGGCGCTCATCGAGTTTATCGCGGATATCAGCTCGGTGTGGCTTTCCTCCCAACACACATCTCGGTTTTTACAGTTGGTACAGCAAGCGTCAAAGGCATTGTCGCAGATCTGACGGATGTCCTTGGCGAGCGGCTTTTTCATTCTCTCGCCGATCTCGAAGAAAAGGCCGGAAAGCTCTGAAAACGCGCTCTGGAGAGAGGTCATTTCGCGTTCGATGTCAAAAAGACGAAGCTCTGTGAGCTTTTCGGGGCAGAGCGCAGGGTGAGGGATATCCTTTTCTGCGGCGGCTTCTGCCCCCTCTTCCTTTTCCTCGATCTTGCGATCTTTCAAGAACAGCTTGTCGGTCACCGCAAAAATGAGAGCAGATGCTAAAAGGGCAGACATAAGCGAGGAAATAGATCCTATACCGCCAACGTAGATGCCCCACGAAATTCCCGCAAAGAATGCCGCTATTCCCGCAAAGATGGCGGAGACGCGCCTGAGCGCTCCGAACATAAGCGCAGAGAAAATAAAGACGGGCGAATATAGGGGAGAGTAGGCAAGACCTGTGATGAGACCTGTTATCACGCCCGTAAGTACACCCTCTTTTCTGGTCGCGAAAAGTGTTGCGGTCATGGCAAGGAAAGGGGAGAGCGATATTCCGTATATCGAAAGCCCCCTCGCGCCAAACACCGCTCCGGCGGCGATGAGAGCAGCTGCTGTGTAATAAAGCCCACTGCGGATATCTGCGTTGTTGAAAATTCCAAAAAATATAAATACGGCAACGGGAGCTACGACTATTCCGAGTATCGCGGCATAAAGGTCGTAAAAAAGAAATCCGTTTGCCATCAAGGGATAAAGACCTATGATGAACGCGCCGACAGCGGCGGTCGCCATTCGCAAAAGGAAGCTCTCGGAAAAGAGAGTTCCGAAAAAACCGCGTCCCGTTTTTTGCCGCTCTGTGTAGGTGGGGGGATCAAGCAGAATGCGGGAGAGGATTCGTATCAGTATCACAGCCGCATAAGCTGATATAAAAAGGGCGGGGCGGGGAGAAAAAGCCAGCGCCGAGGCGCACACACCGAACGCGATGTAGGGGAGCTTTCTGTCCGCCGCGCACAAAAGCGCCAAGCCGAGCGGCGCTACTCCAAAGGGGAGGGTGCAAAGCGAGAGGAGCGCGGAGATCACGGCATAGAGTATGCCGTGAGAAAGATCGAGAAAAAGCGTGCGCAGGCTTGTCCTACGCTTCGCGGGGGCGGGAGCCTCCTCTAGCTGGTTTACTGTTTTTTCTTCACTGTTCATTTTAAAGTCCTTTCTTTTTTCAAAAGCGGTCGCTGATAATATTCTAAACCAAAAGCGATCAGGTTTTTGTCAAAAGATAGGGGATAAATGCGACACTTTTCGTGGGTCTTTGGCGGGATCCCCCTTGTTGCTATGAAAAAAGAGGATAAGCGAGAGGGGAAATCTTGAGAAAAGTGGGCTTTTGTCTATCGATTTTTTAATTTCAAGAAATAAAACTTTAAAATTTTTAATATTTTGGTTATTTTGCCTATGTAAAAATTTATCAAAAAGTGTTATAATTAGTATGATGACCGACCACAAAATAAGCTCTCTTGTGCAAAAAGGAAAAAGGTGATTATATGTTTGAGATCGGAAGTTACGTGAGCTACCGCGCAGACGGTGTTTGTAAAATAGCGGATATTAGACGTGAGTCCTTTGGGACTTTTTCTGAAGGCGCACTTTATTATGTGCTCCACCCAAAAAATGATGAGAAATCTGTGTTTTTCGTGCCTGTGGATAACGAGAGGATCACTGAGGTGATGCGCCCGCTCCTTTCCGGAGAGGAGATATCCTCTCTTGTCAAGGAGGTGGCAGCACGCGAGTTTTTATGGCAGGAGAATGCCAAGTCGCGAGGTAATTATCTCAAAAAGGTGCTCGCCGAGGGTGACCGAGTGGAGCTTGTTTATGTTTTGATGCTGCTCCTCTTTTACTCGGAGGGGAAGCGGACCTGCGCGACAGACGAGTTTGCTAAAAAAAGAGCGAGCCAGATGCTCTTTGATGAGTTTTCCATGTCGCTTGATATCGAGTCTGCTGATGATATCCCAGAGCTTATCAAAGGCTTTTTGGAGAATTGAATATAGAAAACGGGAGGATAAGGTCCTCCCGTTTTTTTTAGGAGATATTAGAAAAGCGTTACTTCATATAAACCGATAAACGAAAAAACGCCCCATCCTCTCAAAAGTTTTTGAGAGAGGATGGGGCGTTTTACTATATTTACTATCTTTAATATTTTGCTCTTTCGCCGCCGATATATTTGGGACGGGTGCGTGCGCAGAGGATATTTGCCTCTCCGATCTTTGAGAGTGAAATTCTGACGGGTACGGCAACTGCGCGAAGATGCATGCCGATAAGCGTGCCGCCGATGTCAAGACCCGCGTGCGCTCTGATGTTCTCAACCGCAACTGCGTCCTCAAGGCCCTCATAGGTAGCGGTTGCAAAAGAGCCGCCCGCCTTGGGCTGAGGCTTTACGGAGACCTCGTCGTATCCGTATTTTTCAGCGCAAGCTCGCTCGATTATAAGCGCACGGTTCAGGTGCTCACAGCACTGCGCCGCGAGGAATATTCCTCTTTCCTTGAGGATAGGGTATATCCCGTCAAAAACCGCCTTAGCGGCATCAAATGCCGATCCCTTGCCGATAACCGCGCCGACTATCTCGGATGAGGAGCAGCCAACGACGAAAATGTCGCCCGCCTTGAGCTCTGCCGCCTCGAGTATTTCGGATACGGCTCTCGCCGCCTGTTCTTTTATACTTTCATAAGTGTTCATTATAGACCTCAGTTAGAGTATCTGTGCATTTTTGAGGAGATCCTCGGAGCGACGCATGATCATTTCGTAAAGCTCTGCGCCTACAGTATCCTTTATGTTCATAAAGTTATCGTATGAATTCGGGAGAGCTCTGTGAAGATCGCTTCCAAAGGCATATACCGCACCGTCCTTTATGTAGGACATCGCGCGCTTGCGAGACAAGAAGGGAATAAAGGCGCTTGCATTTATCTGAGCTTTCGCGCCCATATCCAAGAGTCTGTCAAGCTCTTTTCTGTAATCTTTGAAATATCTGTCTATATGCGCAAGTACCACGCAAAAATCCTTATCCAAAAGGTTTTCCACTGTTTTTATCATTCGCTCGCTCCACGCGCCGACGTTCGGCATTTCAAGGAGCATACAGCGAGTGCCTCGGATACAGAGCTGATCGATGCCGTCAAACCTGTCAAGGTAATCGCAGATCAACACCTCTGCACCAACGCAAATATCAAGATCTTTGTACGCTAAGGGGTTTTCTTTTAACTGGGAAATCGCATTATCTACCTTCGAGATAAAGGAGTCAAGCTTGTGTGAGCTCGGATAAAAATGCGGCGTCGCCACGATTTTGTCAGAGTTGCCTTTTATCAATTCGAGCTGTGAAAAAGTCTCCTCCAGACTCTTTGAGCCATGGTCAACCTCGGGTAGAATGTGAGAATGAAAATCTACTGTCATTTCAACACCACCCTTATAGATTTAAATTAGGAATTATGATGATAGCTTGTTGCGTATTTGCCGTATCCGTAGTAGTTGCCGTACTTCTTTTCGCTACTTTCAACGCCGTTGAGCACGATACCCGTGATCTTTCCGCCGAGCGCCTCGATCTGAGCGATAGACTGCTTGGCATCGCCGATCTTAGTTACGCCGGATCTTACTACGAAGATATAACCGTCAAAGCACTCAACAGCAGCTGCCGCGTCGGTAACCACGCCGATAGGCGGGAAGTCGAAAAGAACTATATCGAACTCACACTTGAGCTCTGCTATGAGCTCCTTGAACTTGTTGCTCATCAAAAGCTCTGTGGGGTTGGGCGGGATAAATCCGCTGGGCATAACGAAAAGATTTTCGTGCTCGGCTACGCTTATAATAGCCTCGGACTTGTCCTTTATAACTCCGGAGAGGACCTCACTCAGACCCGTAGCGTCCTTTTTGTATCCGAATATCTTAGTCTGAACGGGGCAGCGCATGTCCGCGTCTATCAAGAGTACGCGCTTGGACATATTTGCAAGCGAGATAGCGAGGTTTGCGATAACCGTGCTCTTTCCGGAAGCCGCTGTTGCGGAGGAGATACCGAACACAGGAGCGCCATCGTTATTTGTAGATGAGTATATTATGTTAGTTCTGAGAAGATTAAAGCTCTCCTTTACAGAGAAAGGAGTCGTATCGTTTACAAGATGTTCTTCTCTGGTTACAACCTTTTTTTTCTTTTTAAGTTTCATTTTCTTCACCTATACTTTAATTATTCCAAGTGGGTATGACTGCCATAAGCGGATATTCACCAAAGAGAGTTTTGAGATCTTCTTCGGTCTTTATCGTGTTGTCAACAAGTGCCATTACAAAGTAAACACCGTAAACCACTATAGCGGAGAGAAAAGCCGCTATCGCAAGATTTTTTATCAAGCTGGGAGAGTCTGCCTCTTGGTCAAGGCGGGGCTCGTTCAATGTTTTGATACAGTCGGTTACTGTGGTTGTTGAGCTTGTGCCGGTAATAACCTCGATCTTTTCAATTTCTGTGACCAGCGCGGGAGCTGCTTCGGAGAAGAGCGATGCTATCTTGAAAGCTATATCCGGGTCAGCGTTGGTGACCTTAAGCTCGATGAGAGCTGTTTCCTGAAGAGCCGTGGTAGAGAGCATGCCCTTAAGTTCATCGACCTCGTATTTTATCCCATATGTAGCCTCAAGCTTCTTTGCGATAGGCTCTACGACCTTGTCGGTCTTGAGTATCTCCATATAGTTTTCAGCGAGGGCGTCAAGAGCGGCTACGATGCTGGAGTTTACGGTATCGTCCTTAGCGGATCTGTTGATAACGTAGAAAGTAACGGATGAAGAATACTTTTTCTCAATTACGTACTCCGTGATTACTCCTGCAAGAGCTGTTGCGACAATTATTACAGCGAGCATTACGATCCATGCCTTTTTGAGGATCGAAAGGCAAAAACCAAAAGAAATTTCTCTGTTCATTTTAACTACCTACCTCTTGATTTGTTTTTATATTTTTAGTACTTCTTTTTTTAGGTTATTTCGGTTCGGTCAATGTGATATAGTCAGCCATCAAATAGTCCTGAAGACGACGAAGCGCCTCGGGAGCTTTTCCTCCGACGGGTTTTTCATTTATCATAAAGGCGGGACGGCAAAGCGTACCCGAGGACAAAACGATTATCTCGTCTGCTGCCATCATCTCGTCAAGTGTGAATCTGCGCTGCTCCACGGGTATTCCGAAATGGGCGCAAGCCTTTATAAAGTGCGCTCTCGCAACTCCCGCGAGTATCATATTATCGGCGGGGGCTGTCTGCACAGCTCCGTCCGCTCTGATTATCGCGATGTTCGAGTGCGCGCACTCGGTAACTTCATTTTCCCTGTGGAATACCGCTTCCTCAGCTCCCGCCTCAACTGCCGCTTTTGACGCGAGCACAGAGGGGAGAAGATTGAGTGTTTTCATATTGCAGTGGAAAAATCTCGTGTCGGGGTGAGTGATGAGCTTCATCGGAACGTATATGTCCTTGATCTTTGCGGGCTTTATCGTTATCCAGATGTTGCCGACGAGTCCCTCGCTAGGCGCGTGAGAGCGCATCTCTGTGCCTCTTGAAAGCTGGAAATAGATGAGCTGCTCGCCCTCGTCAAGCTTTAGCATGAGATCTTTTATAATATCGGCAAGCTCGCCCTTTTTGTGGGGAACATTTATGCCGAGAGCCTTTGCGCTGTCGTAAAATCTGTCGAGATGCTCGCCGAGCGCGTAAGGAATATAGTTTCGGGCGTAGACCGCCTCGTATATTCCGTCACCGAAAAAGCAGGCTCTGTCGTTCATCGGGACAGTCATATTCTCAATAAGATCGTATCTTCCGTTATAATAACCTATATTTTTCATAAATAACTCCAAAAAGATTTTGCGGTGGCTTGTGATAAATTTTATGTCGAGAGAGAGAAAACTATGAGTTACCCCCAAAATATCAGCCGGGACCGATCGCGGAGCATTATATACATACAAAAATTATATCACAAATGACGAGAAATGTCAATTGTAATATATGTATATTTTAAAACTAAAAAGAAGTTGCAATTTGAGGGTTTTTATGGTATAGTATATTATAGATTTGTTTCAAGGAGGTGTGAATATGAACTTTTTCAGTAAAACAGTGCTCTCGGAAAAGATAAAGGAGTCGGTCTCCTCTGTTCTTCCCGTGACACTTATCGTTCTTCTCCTGCTTGCCACGTTCATACCCGTACCTTCGGCAATGCTTTTGTGCTTCCTCATCGGCGCTGTGATGATGACTGTTGGAATGGGGCTTTTCACACTTGGTGCGGACACGTCAATGTCACCTATCGGTGAGTTTATGGGCGCTCGTCTTACCCGCTCGAAAAATCTCTTGCTGGTAACCGTTGTCTCCTTCTTCGTGGGAGTGCTCATCACGGTCTCCGAGCCGGATATTCAGGTGCTTGCGGCGCAGGTGTCCTCGATAAAGAGCATAGTTCTTATTCTTTCGATAGGCGTGGGCGTCGGACTTTTTCTTGTGGTTTCGATGCTTAGAATAATATTCGGAATCAAGCTCAAATATCTGCTTATTTTCTTCTATGCGGTGATATTTGTGCTCGCGTTTTTGATGCCTGAGAACTTTTTGGCTGTATCCTTTGACTCGGGCGGAGTTACAACAGGACCTATGACGGTGCCTTTCATAATGGCGCTCGGTCTTGGTGTTTGCTCTATCCGTTCTGACAGCGACGCGGAAAACGACAGCTTCGGTCTTGTCGCGCTCTGCTCGATCGGTCCTATCATGGCGGTAATGATCCTCTCGATGTTCGCAAAGGGAGATCCCCAGACACACGCAAGCTACATAATGCCCGCTATCGAGACCTCTCGCGACATAACGATGACATTCCTTCAGACGATCCCTCATTATATGAAGGACGTGCTTTTGGCGGTCGGACCTATTGCGGCATTCTTCTTTGTGTTCCAGGCGCTTGCGGGTGGAATGAAGAGAAACGCGCTTTTCAAGATCATCATCGGTCTCGTTTATACTTATATCGGACTTGTGCTCTTCCTTACGGGTGTAAACGTCGGATTTATGTTTGTCGGTTATTATATCGGTGACGCTATCGCGGCGTCGCAATATAAGATACTCATACTCCCGCTTGGTATGCTTATCGGTTACTTTATCGTATCCGCCGAGCCTGCCGTAAAGGTGCTTACAAAGCAGGTTGAGGAGACCACCTCGGGCGCTATCCCCGGCAAGCTCCTTGGCATCTCGCTCTCTATCGGTGTTGCGGTCTCGGTAGGACTTGCGATGATAAGGATCCTTACGGGAATTTCGATAATGTATTTTCTTGTTCCGGGATATGCGATAGCGCTTGCGCTCGCGTTCTTCGTGCCGGATATATTCACCTCTATCGCGTTTGACTCGGGTGGAGTTGCATCCGGTCCTATGACGGCGACATTCCTTTTGCCCTTTGCGGTCGGTGCTTGCTCGGCTGTGGGCGGAGACATAACAAAGGACGCTTTCGGAGTTGTGGCAATGGTTGCCATGACACCGCTCATTACGATACAGATACTCGGACTTGTATATAAGATAAAGCAAAGAAAGGGCGAAAAGTTCACCACCGAGGCGGAGAAGCCTATCGAGCAGAAGCCCGAGATACCCAGCACGTCCCCCGACGACGACATCATCGATTTTTAAGGAGGATAGCATGAAAAACGTATATTTTCTTATAACGATAATAAGGCGCTCTGACGCGAAAGAGTATGAGGATTTTTACATCTCTCACGGTGTCAGCGAGCTCTATTCTCTGAACTGCAACGGAACGGTGCACAAAAAGACACTTGACCTGCTCGGCATTGAGCGAACAGAGAAGAAGCTGCTTATGACCGTAACTCACGCTGACACGCTAAAGACTCTTCTGCGCGGGCTCACCACCGAGATGCAGATAGACCTGCCCGACAGAGGTGTTGCCGTGGCGGTGCCGCTGGCAAGCATTGGCGGCGCAAAGCTGTTTGAATTTTTCACGAATACTCAACCTGATCTACAAAAGGAGGCTGAAGAAATGAACTCTGATTACGAGCTTATAGTTGCAATATGCGAAAAGGGATTCTCTGATACCGTAATGGATGCCGCAAGATCTGCGGGAGCGGGCGGCGGAACTACCATCAAGGCTAAGGGAACGAGAGCCGAGTCGGTAGAAAAGTTCTTCGGTATATCTCTGGCTGACGAAAAGGAGATAATCTTTATCGTCTCGGACACAAACAAGAAAAAGGATATAATGAGAGCTATAATGCAGGATGCCGGTATAAACACCGCCGCGCACGCGCTGGTGTTCTCGCTTCCCGTATCCGAGACTGCAGGATTCAGATTTGCTGATACTGTGCAGAAGGACGCGGAGTAATAGGATATGATACGCAGGATATGATATGCAGGATATGATACGCAGGAGGGGGAGAGAACTTTTTGAAAAAAGTTCACTCCCCCTCCTGCACCACCCCCTTTTTCAAAAATCTTTGAAAAAGGGGGTGGTGCTTTAAGGTTATGCATGCGGGTGAAAATTTTTAAAAATAGAAAAATCGGCAAATACTTTAGTTGCTTTGAAAAGAAAAGCCCCCACGGGATCCCGTGGGGGTTGTTTTTGTATAACGAAAACCACGCGATAGTCGCGTGGTTCAAAAGAGGTTAACCGATGAGAAGAATCAAACAAAATATAGTGTGAGAACGCTCATGTGCCAAAGGCTCCCTTGTGTAAAGGGAGCTGTCAGCGAAGCTGACTGAG
>JAZOLL010000064.1:0-9123 GCA_045653105.1 Eubacteriales bacterium | reverse complement strand
CTCCTTGGCTCACAGAACGACATGGCTACGATCCGACTTTATCCGCCCAGATATTTGCAAGATCCTCTATGCACTGATAATATTTAGCTCTTACCTGCTCAAAGGTTATGCGTGAGGTCTCCTGAAGGGCGAGTATCGCGCTCGTATTTTGGGCGTCGATATTGCCGAGTGCCGACTCGGTAGCACCCATAAGCTCCTTGGTCATCGTGATAGCGGAATCTATGAGCTCCATATATCCGCCCTGCATCTCTCCGACACCGACGACCGAGATAGCATCCGCTATATTTCCGCCGCCCTGCGCTGCTATCGCCTCGCCGACACCGTTAGACCATTCGGGAATCTTGGATTTGTCGTAAACTATCTTTGAGAACGCGGTATCGCTCATATGTTTCATAACAAGCGCATAGGCACGGTTGATAAACTTCTGGTTGGGAATAAGTGCTGTGATAGGAGATGTTCCGTGGAAGCTTCCCTTTGTGGAGTACCAGTTAAAGTACGCCACAGGATAGAGCTTGCAGTCGGTATAAACTCGCTTTATCACACACTCTCTCGTGGACTTTTCAAATACGACACGTCCGTCCTCACGCCAGAACTTTATGAGATAGGTCGTTTTTGACTCCTCGTCACCCGAAAGCTCCTTTGAGGAAAGATCTCCGGATTGCTTATCGTAATCCTCGTCGGCAGATATCTTTGCCGCATCCTCTGCCGATACACCGCTCGCCATCGCCTCGGCTCTGAGTGAGCTGACACTCGCTCTACCCGAGAGGATTATATAGCTTTGAGTCTGTATATCCGCGCGATTTACGTCGGCAACAAAAAGATTTACATTGTCGATAGACTCCGTCACGATATCTCCGTCAAAGCCCTGCCCTCCTTTGATCGCGGGATCCCAGTAGCAGTAAAGCACACCGTCTCCCGATACCGCCGCGTCCGTGAGAAGCGTATATATTCGGCTCTGCATCTTATTTTTCTCCCAACGATAGGCGGCATTTGCGTTGAGAGAATCAATGCTTTTTCTAACCTTTTCCGCCTCGGCACTCTCGGTTATAAACGGCATAGCCTCGTCGGTATATCTGATAGATATCTCGGAGCGCGCTACTGAGGAAACAAGAAAATCTATCACTCGTCTTATGACGTTAAAAACCGGCTTAGGAAGATCGGGAAGTGCCGTACCGTACCACTGATCCCCCCTGTAAAAGCGCTCGTTGCGCCTGTTGTTTTCGTAAAGTCCTATGCGACGCTTGTATTCAAGTCCTGCCTCATACTGACTCCAAACCTTGCTTTTTTTACTCATCTTTTTTCCTTTCTTTTGATTACGGTCTTGCGGTGACTGTAAGAGAATATACCCTCTGATTTACCTTAGGGTCAAGAGATATCTTTATTTTCGTGCGAAGAAATCTCTCTGTCCTAAATCTTTTATAAAAGCTCTCAAGAAAAGCCTTGTCTCCCCCCTTGAACTCCGCCTTGTTTTTTATACCGCTCTCACTTTCAAAGGACAGCTCCAGCACGCCACCACTCAGATCTGCCAGCCCAAAAAGCTCACCTATTTTCTTTTTTCTCTCGGGAAGTCCGAGATCACTTGGAAGCAATACGCAAGAAGCGTTTATATCCGAAGGAATTAAATTTATGTCGATATCATTTTGCAAGCCTTTTTTGAAAATACACAATCTGCTTCCATTCACAAAGCCAACACTTTCCTTCGCGTCAAAAAAGATATCGGCAGATATTCCCTCGTATCTGTACCACGCGCCCGTGGACACTCCGTACACCAAAACACCGCGCGTATCTCGTCGCTTGTAGGAAAACAACACCTCGCCGCAATATTTGTCGGTATGAAGTCTAACTGTTTGAAAAAATTCCTCGTCAAGCATATCTTCTATGGGAGTTGATATCGGATATGCATTGCAGTCTTCAAGCGTGTCTGTGTTTGAAGTCCATCGGAATATTCTGCCACGACCAATGCTTATCGGGTCATTCTTGCACTTTGCCACGCCTCCAGTTGCGGAGCAGCCTACGTCAGTATTTACTCTCATCAGCGGAAATTCCTTTGTGAATGAAAGCTCGCCGTCGGCCATCCACACATCGGCCGCTGTGAATATCAGAAGTCTGTCATAGTGCCTGCTGAGTGCGGTTATCTCATTCTTTCCGTCACCGGCATAAAAGCTGTGATCAATAGGAAAATAAAGAGGCCCTGAGTCTCTGTACCACTCCCTGGATTCATTCAAGGCTTCGTCCGTAACGGGAGATGCAGCGTAAATACGGTTTTTATTATTGCCGCCCCAAAGAAACAGTCGGCTGTTGTTTATTCCCCCAAACACCTCTCCCCTTGTATTACTCAGGAGATTTTTTCGTTCACTAGCGGGTCTGACAAAGCTAAGATAAACCTTTACGCGGTCGCCCGCCTCAAGTCCCGGCACATCTATAGTCTTAAAACGCGAGTTTATAGTATATCTTGTACTGTCAAGCTGCTCACCGTTGAGGTAGAGTGCGTCTACCCAGTCCACCTCATAAAGGGTGGGAAGAAACATCGTGGGCGGATCATCTACGACATATGTTATTCTCGCATTTGGGGAAAAGAGATTTAGCGGCTCGTATATCTCGCCTGGGTAATTTGACCCCCAGTCGCGACCGAGAAGCGGAACATATCCCTCCGAGATCTCAATTCCCTCATCTTTCACCTCATATATGTTGACACCGTCCACTATATATACACGGCCAAGAAAAAAGAAGACAGACACCTCTCCCGTATCGGTAGAAATGTTGCCGTTTATACGGATTGCGGTGTTAGTGTCAAAGTTATACTTATAAACACTGTTTCCCGCCACAACATACGCAAAAAATCCGTCATTCATCTGTGCACTCATAATACCCCTTATCGGATCGAGAAAATCATACTCCTCTCTAAACCCATCTCTTTTTATGATGGAGCCGTCGGAAAGTATTCTAAGATTTACCATATCCTCGCACTTTTTAGGGACGACCTGAGAGCTTCGGTCTATTCCCTCAAACCCTGATATTTCAAGAGCTCCTATAGCATCCTTTCTTTTGAAATATGACATACATCACCTTCCCTAATTTTATTTTCTGCACAGACAGAATCAGTCAAAAATACTAACATCTCTTCTTTTCTTTTTCTGAAAAGAAAATTGCAACGTCTCCTCCCTCACAGGTGGAGAAAATCGGCTCATTACCGCGTATCTCAGCGCCTCGGGGGCGTGCGTGACCGAGTGAGGCTCGTTTGAGGCGTCCTCAACTCGCGTGGCATCGCAAAGGAGTGCCGGCAAACACCTTATAAGCTCCGTACAGCAAGAGGAGATATAAAGCTTTGGCGGATGCTCTTTTGCGGAAAGATACTCTCTGAGTACTCTCCAGCCCGCTATCCTGCGGTCATCCGCAGGTATCATCGGCGGCATACCCGAGACAGATTGCATTATCTCAAATCCGCTTCTTCCGCTATCCTGACGTCTGTTCCAAAGGTCGGGAGACGCAACGGCATAGTCCACTCGCTCGCCCTCGCAAAAGGCGGATATTTTCTCTGCCGCCTCTGAGAGAGTAAGTCCGCTTTGACAAAGCTCGCGCCGAGCAAACAGTACCCCGTCGGGGTCCACCCCGATAAGCAGTACCGCCAGCATATCAAAGCCGTAATCGATAGCTATAAAGTTCTTGGTATAGGTCGGTATCTCAGGCGGAGATACAACGTGAGTCTCAGGATCAAATTCGGGGAAAAACTGTCCTTCAAACACGTCCCACCTGCCGTGAAGCCATGCGTCTCTTAACTTTTTCGGGAGCGATTCAAGAGAGTGTACGTACTCGGGATCCGCGTTGCAAAGCACCGCGTTGTCAAAAACTCGGGCGGCTACAAAGGAGTAGTCCTTCGCGTCTTCGTTTTCTCTGAACAACCGATCGACAAAGAGCCGCTTAACCCACGCGTGACCTATGCCTCCGGGGTTGCAGGTAAGGTACATCCTTCGCGGATACTTCCCTACACCTCGCAGACATGCCTTGAAGATAGAAAATTGATACTCGCTTATCTGCGTGGCCTCGTCTATCGCTATCACGTCGTATTCCTGACCCTGATATCTGAGAATGTCGCGGTCGCAGGAACAATATCCGAGATATATCCTGCTTCCGTTTGAAAACGCTATGATCTTATCGGCATCGCTATAGGATATCAACGCCCCATATTCCCTCAAAAACGGAATCACGTGGTTAGCTTTCAGCTCCTCGTAGCTTCGCCTCACGATAAGACATCTTATTCCGGGATACCGCAAGCACATAGCAGTAAGCTTTCTGCGAAGCGCCCAGGATTTCCCGCCACCGCGCGCGCCACCGTAGGCGGTAAATCTTGTCCTTGACGCAAAAAACTGCTTTTGCTTTTCGTTTGGCGTACCCGAAATATGTACCTCGTGCGGTATTTGCGAGTGTTTTTTCATTCTCCGTCCTCCATGATGTTGTGATCAAATACGATATTCAGCTGTCCGTCGCTTATCTCCCGCTCCGACTCTCTGTCATATCCCAGCCTCTTTTTCAGATATGCCGAAAGTATTGTGGGAGATACGTCTGAATTGAGAGCTTCGTCCTCAAATGCAACGGAAAGCTTTTCAAATTCCGAAGGATATTTCTGTGCCAGACACTCGTATTCTGAAGCTCCTATACGAAAATATCTGCAAAAGCCTGCCACGTTAGGAAATCGCCCACCACCTCGCTTTGAAGTCTTCTTTTCGCATTCTGCGGTGTTTTTGCAAAAAGCTATATACTCCTCCGCAAGCGCCGCGAGGCGCTCCTCCCTGCAAGCCTCTTCGATATCACACGCTTGCATTCTTTCTCCTTTCCCTCTGTGCAAGCTTATTTTAGCAAGAGATATCGTATCAAACCGTCTCAAAAAGTCTCACTTAGTCTCAATAACGCAAAAAAAGAGCGAAAAGTTCAAAAAATGAACTCTTCGCTCTGTAGCTTTATATTTTATTTTTCTGTTTTGACGTCATCACCGATAAATCTTATCTCTTCTTCGCCATTCGTACACAGAGTCAGGATATATTCCTCATCATCAAAAGAAAAAGAATACCGCGAGAAAACACACTTCGAGTTTTCACTGTCCGCGCTCATCACCGAGATCATTCCCTCGCCACCGTACTTCATAAGGGCTTCCTTTGCCGTCCATATTCGGTAAAACTCCGCCACCTTATCGCTCGCCAAATAAAGCCTGTCCTTCTCCTCCGAAGAGAAAAACTTAGCGGCGATCCTATCGATATCTCTTGTTCCGTCTATGCGCTCAATATCGATCCCCACTGACTCACCTGTAAGCGAGAGTGCCGCAACAGAGATCCCACCCGCGTGTGCTATGCTGAACGAAGGTGCGCCCTCTCCCGCAAATCGAGGCTTTCCAAAACTGTCTCGGAGTACGGTAAGATCGGAGTTCTCGTTGCCAAGAGCATCTACCGCGCACGAAAGCGCGATAAGACCGCCAAGCGAGAGCGCTTTGGGTACAGCCTTTGATATTTTGTTTATCCTCTCTCGCTCGCCCTCGCCAAAGCGTTCAAACACACGCCTATCCTCAGCGAGCGCATAAAGCGCCTCGAGGCTATACGAAAGGGGGGCAAGTTTACAAATGCCGACCATAAATCCTCCAAAGCAAATAA
Organism: Eubacteriales bacterium; assembly: GCA_045653105.1. GTDB lineage: Bacteria > Bacillota > Clostridia > Oscillospirales > CAG-272 > HGM12713. The sequence goes on along the minus strand of JAZOLL010000064.1, from coordinate 3,484 downwards.
GTATCAAAGCGCGTAGCCGCCGTCAACTCCTATTATCTGTCCCGTGATAAAGGCTGCCGAATCAGACGCCAAAAAGCTTACAAGGTTTGCCACGTCAAAGGGCTTGCCTATCCTCATAAGAGGCGTTTCGTCACAAAGAGACCTCACAGTCTCCTCGTCAAGAGACGCGTTCATATCTGTATCTATCACACCGGGCTCTACGCAATTCACGGTTATACCCGATGGTCCAAGCTCCTTTGCAAGTGATTGGGTAAGCCCACGCAAAGCCGACTTTGTCGCGGAATAATGCGCCTCGCATGAAGCACCGCATCTGCCCCATACAGAGCCTATGTTGATTATTCTGCCACTCTTTTGTGAGACCATAAAGGGTATTACCGCACGAGTGACGTAGAAAACACCCGAAAGATTTACACCGAGCATTCTGTCCCAGTCCTCGTCGGTCACGTCGGTAAAGAGCTTTATCTGCGCGATGCCCGCATTGTTTATTAGTACATCAATGCCGCCGAGCCATGAGATCGCCGCGTCAAGCCCCGCCTTGATCGAAGCGGGATCAGAGACGTCAGCCTTTACGGCAAACGCGCCGGTGCTGTCTGCGAGACTTTTTGCTGCCTCGGCATCCCTTGCATATATAAAAGCGACCTTGTATCCAAGCTCTGAAAAGGCTTCAACCGTTGCGCGACCGATACCGCGCGAGCCGCCTGTTATAAGAACTTTCTTCATAACGCACCTCCCGATGCCACTAAACTGCTTATATTATAACCTCTCTGCAAGTTTTTTTCAATAGATATAATATAGTTTTTAAATTATTTTGAAAAAAAGATTGACAAAGGGGAAAAAGTATGGTAAAATACTAATTCGGTACAGGCAAAAATATATGCCTGTCTCTCTACCGCGTATAAATTTGTGTAAATATGCGGTCTTTAAGTCCATAGGGAGGTGTAAAAAATGGATAAGGTTATGAATTCTTACGAAGTCATGTTCATCGTGAACGTTGCAAAGGGCGAAGAAGTTACCGAAGCAACACTCAGCAAGTTCGTTTCTATCATTGAGGCTAACGCTGAGATCGTTGACGTAGCGAAGTGGGGTAAGAGAAGACTTGCGTATCCGATCCAGGATATGCCCGAAGGTTTCTACACTGTAGTAACATTCAAGTCTGCACCCGAGTTCCCCAGCGAGCTTGAGCGTCTCATGAACATCGACGAGTCTGTTATGCGTTCTCTTGTTATCAGACTTGAGTACGATGCGGCTGAGAAAAAGGCAAAACTCGTTGAAGTTTCCGAGCCTGCGACCGAAGCTCCTGCAGAAGCAGTAGTTGAGGAAGTAGTAGCTGAAGCTGAGACAACTGTTGAGGAGTAATTCTCAAAAAAATTAAGGAGGCGTTACAATGGCAAACTTCAACTTGAACAAAGTTATTCTTGGCGGACGCCTTACAGGTGACCCTGAATTGAAGCAAACGCAGTCTGGAGTTTCCGTCTGCACCTTCAGTATCGCAGTCAACCGCAGATATAATTCCAAGGATTCTGCTCAGCAGACGCAGGCAGATTTCTTCAATATAACTGCATGGAGACAGTCGGCTGAATTTGTTTCCAAGTATTTCAGAAAAGGCTCTTCTATCTGTGTAGTCGGAACTATTCAGAACCGCACCTGGACAGATCAGCAGGGTGCGAAGCATTATGCAACAGATATCATCGCAGACGAGATCAACTTTGTTGATTCCAGAGGTGATTCCACAGGTGCTTCTCAGTCATCCTATACGCCGGACGCTTACAGCGCACCTTCATTCTCGTCGGACAGTGCATCTGCTCCGAGGTTTGAAGAACTCAAGACAGACGACGATCTTCCCTTCTGAGTGGGGTCGTCGCAAACATCAAATATAACAGGAGGAATAATATAATGGATAACAGAACAGAAAACACTGCGCGTTCCGCAAAGCCCATGATGCGCAGAAGAAAGAAAGTCTGCATTTTCTGCGTTGATAAAGTTGACTTTATCGACTACAAGGATTCCGCAAAGCTCAGAAAGTTCATCAGCGAGCGTGGAAAGATCCTTCCCAGAAGAATTTCCGGAACTTGCGCAAAGCATCAGAGAGAGCTCAACACAGCTATCAAGCGCGCAAGACAGGTAGCTCTTCTCCCCTACGTAACAGACTAATCTACGTAAAGAGAGCATATAAAAAGCACAGAGCCATATGGCTCTGTGCTTTTTTATTTCTATGCATATAAAACTTGTTTTTTAACGTTTTTTGTGATATACTGGAATTGAAATGTAAGGAATCACATATCAGGAGGTAATGATATGCTCTTCGATATAAAAAACGCAGAAAGAAGACATGCCCTCAAATCCTGGCTGAGTATAGGATTTTCCGTGTTTATTTTCGTCAGCGTTTCTATTGCTGTCATAAACAACCTGCTCTCAGAGCCAAATGAACTCGTACAGGAGGTAGGCATCAAAACTTTCCGTATGTTCACCGTCTTGTCCAATATCCTCATGGCACTGGCGGCAGCACTTTCTATTCCGTTTGCGGTAGACGGTATCCGCAACCGCAACTTCCACCTTTCACGCTGGATAGTAAACCTATCCTTTGTCGGTGTTACGAGCGTAGCTCTCACTTTTATCGTCTCACTTTTCATGCTCGCGCCTTACTCGGGATTTGTAAGAATAATGGTAGCTGAAGGAAATCTGTTTTTACATACGCTGGTCCCTATCGCGTCGATCCTCTCATTTATCCTTATAAATGACTACCACACATTAAAAATAAGAACATCTCTTGTTGCAATGATCCCTGTTTTTCTTTATGCTGTAGTATATGTTATCTCCGCAATAGCGATAGGTGAGGAAAACGGAGGCTGGAGAGATCACTATCACTTTGAAGAGCTTATGCCGTGGCCCTTTATAGCGATAATAATTTTGTCTATGACTTTTGCTATCGCGCTGCTAATACGCTGGGGGCACAACTCTATGCACCGTTGGGAGATACGCTCCACAAGAAAGTTTTATCAGTACTCCCCCGAATATGACTTTTCGACTGTCGATGAAGCCATTTCCAATCTGGCAAAGAATCATAAAAAATATTACAGAGCGGGAGATATCGTTTTACCCAAAAGAATAATCATCATTTTTGAGCAAAAATATAAAAGCGGCAGACCGCTTGAAGAACTTTATAAGCTGTATATCGATGAATTTGTTAAATAAAATAAAAAAGCAGGTCAAAGGGACACCTACCATAAAGCAGGTTTTACCTACCGAGAAACAAAAGGAGTACGGACGATTTGTTCGTACTCTTTTTTCACACTCCTTGCTCGCAAGGTATAGTGTGTTACACTTTACAAGTGTACTGTCGGGCGGTGATAAGCCTCCCTTGTGTAAAGGGAGGTGGCTCGCGTAAGCGAGTCGGAGGGATTGTAAAAAACAAAATTTTATCGAAAAACAATCCCTCAGTCACCTTCGGTGACAGCTCCCTTTACACAAGGGAGCCTTTAGTTTA
>JAZOLL010000063.1:0-20496 GCA_045653105.1 Eubacteriales bacterium | reverse complement strand
ACTTGTACTTTTTCTTGAAGGTGCCGGTCTTTGTTGCCGCCGCAAGGTCTGCGTCCATAACAACGAAATCATACTTCTCGCCAAGCTCTGCAAGCGCATTGCCGTAGGCTTCTCTTGTAGCTATTTTATCTGCCATTATCTTTTCCTCCTTAAAGGGATGCCTTGATCTCTGCTACAGCTGCAGCGTACTGATCTGCGTTGGGAGCTGTTCCGTGCCAGCCTACCTGATTTTCCATGAAGGAAACGCCCTTACCCTTAGAGGTATTAGCGATGATCACAGTGGGCTTGCCCTTAACTGTCTTTGCCTCTGCAAATGCTGCCTCGATCTCTTCGAAGTCGTGACCGTTGATAACGATTACGTGGAATCCGAAAGCAGAGAACTTCTCATCGTGAGGCATGGGGTTCATAACCTCTGCGATAGGACCATCTATCTGGAGCTTGTTAAGGTCGAGAATGACGCAGAGATTGTCGAGCTTGTAGTGAGCGGCAAACATAGATGCCTCCCAAACCTGTCCCTCTTCGCTCTCGCCGTCGCCGAGGATAGTATATGTTCTGTAGTCCTTGCCGTCGATCTTTGCTGCGAGTGCCATTCCGCAAGCAGCAGAGATACCGAGACCGAGAGATCCTGTTGTCATATCAACACCGGGTGTACCCTTCATATCGGGGTGTCCCTGAAGGAAGGAATCTACCTGACGGAGCTTTTTGAGCTCTGCCTTGTCGAAAAATCCTTTTTCTGCGAGTGCTGCGTAGAGTGCAGGTGCTGTGTGACCCTTAGAGAGTACGAGACGGTCGCGATCCGCCCACTTAGGGTTCTTGGGGTCGATGTTAAGCTCCTCAAAGTAGAGGTAGGTCATAATATCCGCGATAGAAAGAGATCCTCCCGGATGTCCCGAGCTTGCGCTGTGTACTTCCTCAAGGATATCGAGGCGGATTTCAGCGGCAATCTTTTTCAGACGATCAAGTTTTTGTTTTTCCATGATTGCTTTTACCTTTCTTGAAAAATATTTATTTTATTTTTTATTTTTGTTCTATCTTATACTGTGTACCCTGAGGAGTATCGATAAGTGTTACGCCACGGTCTGCGAGCTCCTTGCGGATAGCGTCTGCGGTTGCGTAATCCTTTGCCTTTTTAGCGTCAATTCTCTTCTGGATCATCTGTTCGATCTCTCTGATGAAGGGATCATTGGATACTGCTGCTTTTTCCTCTTCTGACTTGTCAAGCTGCTTCTGTGCTGCTTTTGTGAGGTCGAGACCGAGTACTGTATCAAATTCGTCGATGAGTGCGAGCTTGGTAGCAGGGGAGACCTTTGCCTTGAGCAGGTCGTAGAGGGCTGTGATAGCGAGAGAGGTGTTGAGGTCGTTGTCAAGCGCGTCCTTGAACTTCTGACGCAGAGGCGCTGCCTCCTCCTCACTGGGAGCTGATGTATCATTTTGAGCTATGAGAGATGCGATCTTTGCGGTGAGCTTGTTGTAAGCGGTCACCGTGTTGTCGAGGTTCTCATAGGAGAAGACGAGGGATTTGCGGTAATGAGACTGCAAGCAGAACATACGGTAAACGAGGGGATCGTATCCCTTTTCTTCAAGGAGAGATACCGTAAGAAACTCGCCGCTAGACTTACTCATTTTACCTGAGTTTGTGTTGAGGTGGTGAACGTGGAACCAATAATTGCACCACTTGTGCCCCACAAACGCCTCACTTTGCGCGATTTCGTTGGTATGGTGGGGGAAAGCGTTATCTATACCGCCACAGTGGATATCGAGATATTCACCGAGATTTTTCATACTGATACAAGAGCACTCGATATGCCAGCCGGGGTATCCGATACCCCAAGGGCTATCCCATTTGAGCTCCTGATCGTCGAACTTTGACTTTGTGAACCAGAGAACGAAGTCTGCCTTGTTGCGCTTGTTCGAGTCAGCCTCAACGCCATCGCGAACTCCTACCGCAAGGTCGTCCTCCTTGAAGTCGTTGAAAACGTAATACTGAGCGAGCTTTGAGGTGTCAAAGTAGATGTTTCCGCCAGCCTCATAAGGGTAGCCCTTTTCGATGAGCGAGCTTATTACCTCGATAAAGCTATCGATGCAGGAGGTTGCGGGAGCGACGATGTCGGGAGTTTTGATGTTGAGCTTTTTGCAGTCTGCAAAGAACGCGTCGGTATAGAACTGAGCTATCTCCATAACGCTCTTGCGCTCACGCTTTGCGCCCTTGAGCATCTTGTCCTCTCCCTCGTCGGCATCACTTGTGAGGTGTCCGACATCTGTTATATTCATAACTCTCTTTACGTCATATCCCGAATAGCGAAGATATTTTTCAAGTATATCTTCCATAATGTAGCTGCGGAGATTTCCTATGTGCGCAAAGTGATACACAGTAGGACCGCAGGTGTACATATTTACTTTATTCGGAACATTTGTTACGAATTCTTCTTTTTTTCTTGAAAGCGAATTGTAAATTTGCATTTTTCTTATCTTTTTCCTTTCTTGCCGAGCTCTCCGACCTGACGCTCAAGATCTGCGAGCTTATCCTCGAGAGCCTTTATCTGAGCGGCAACAGGGTCGGGAATATGGACTTGGTCAAGCTGGTCTATGACCTTTTGTCCCTCCTTGCGAACTATCTTCGCAGGCATACCGACAGCTGTGCAATTTTCCGGTATTTCATCAAGAACTACCGCGTTTGCGGCGATCTTTGAGTTGTCTCCTATCTTAAAAGGACCGAGGATCTTAGCGCCCGCGCCCACCATAACGTCGTTTCCGAGTGTGGGGTGACGCTTTCCAACGTCCTTACCCGTACCTCCGAGGGTTACTCCCTGATAGAGTGTACAGTTATCACCTATAACGGTGGTCTCACCGATAACGACACCCATTCCGTGGTCGATAACAAGTCCTTTTCCGATCTTAGCGCCGGGGTGTATCTCGATACCCGTGAGGTGTCTTGCCGCCTGGCTTATCGCACGCGCGGCAAAATAGTGCTCCTTTTCATAGAGCTTATGCGCTACGCGATATGCCATAAGCGCGTGAACACCGGAGTAGAGAAGGAGCACCTCTGCGCTGCTTTTTGCGGCAGGGTCTCTCTCCTTTACGGCTTCAACGTCGCTCTTTACAGTCTTTACGGTGTCAGCAATGGTCGCTTTAACCGCAGAGAGCTTTGCTTTGAGCATGTCCTTATCTATTATGGCTCTGTTTTTTGTTTTGGTAGTAGCTTTACTCATCATAAATCCTCCGAGTAAAAATGAAAATAAAACGCCTCTGCGCCAAAGGCACAGAGGCGTGTAAACGCGGTTCCACTCTGCTTGAAGCTATGCTTCATCTTTGAAATCCTTTAACGCTGATAGGGCGCTGCGACTGAGCAGGGTCTCCAAGGCGCACATTCCACGACTTCGACGCGCCTCTCTCAGCTATAAGGCACTCTCTGTAAACGAAGTTTTGCGGTTTCTTCCTCTTCATTGACCGTAAATATTATACACTATAAATGCGAATTTGTAAATAGTTTTTTTAAAACTCGCTCTTTTCCTCTTCGATATACTCGGAAATATCTATCTCGCGCAGCTTTGCGTCGGGAATTTTACCCTTTGTGCGCTCAAAATACGCGATGTTGTTTCTGAGCATAAAGTTGAACTGGTTGGTGGGGGTTCTGTTTTCCGCCTTGGATACGTAGAGAAGTTTTCTGAGCATATCCTCTGAAAGTTTTATATTGATGCTATAGCTGTTTTTCATATTATGCCCCCGTATTATTTTATGTCTTATTTACGTCCTTTGTTATTTTTCGTGTTAGTAGGCTGGTTCTTTCTGACCGTCGTGCTCTTGCCCTCGTTCTTCTTCTGTGAGCGAATAATGAGAACTGCCGCAATTGCGATACCTGCGAGAAGTACGACAAGTATTACTATCGGGAGTATATCCTTGGTTGAGAAGGGCTCTTCCTCCTCGGGCTTATCCTCCTCGGGAGTTACTGTTGTTGTGACCTCGGGGTTCTTCGTATACTTTACGGTGATAGTTTCGTCATTTCCGTCAGCATATCCCGTTACGCTGAGCTTTTCAGCTGTGTATCCTTCGATGGTGGGGGATACAATGTTATAGTTTTCACCGAAAGCGTGCGACTGTACTTTACTCTCTACGAGAGCTGCGCCGTTTTCGTCAACGAATATTACTGTTATTGTGGAGGTCAGGGTGTCACCCTCCTTGTCCTTGTGATCCGCAAAGGTAATAGGGCAGCCCTTGAGCGCGGATTCGGAGACCTCTGTTTCCTCAATTCCGGGATTGAGGAAGAGCTCCTTGAGATTTATGCAGCTGAAGAACATATCCTCGGAGAGCGCTACATCGCTGAGAATTGCCGCAACTGCGAGGGAGCGGCAGGAAGAAAATGCCGCATCACCTATATGCTTGACACTTGCGGGAACGAGGAGAACATTGAGCGCGGAGCAACCCTCAAATGCGCGCTCTGAAATTGTTTCGAGACCTGCGGGAAGCGTGATATTGACGATCTTAGGGCAGAAAGCAAACGCTGACTTTCCGATGTTCTTCACAGTCTCGGCTATCTCAACGCTTTCAAGTGCGGTGAAGCAGTAGAACGAATAGTTGCCTATGTTGGTTATGTTTCCGGATATCACTACCTTTTTGACGCTTGCCTTTACGCTGTTCCACGGGGCATCTGACGGAGTGCCGAAATCTGTCATACGACCTGTTCCGGAGATGGTGAGCACCTTAGTCTCTGCATCGAATGCCCAGCTGAGCGAGTCAGCAAAGGTGCCGTTGGCACTCTGAACCTTGGATTTTCCGCAGGATGTAAACGTAAGCACGAGCATAAGTGTTAAAACTATGACGGCTGTTATTCTCAATATCTTTTTCATTTTATATTCCTTTCAGCTGATATTTCAAAGCAAATATTTCTCTTATAATTATACCGCAAAACTCACTGTCTGTCAATGGTAATTACGGCAAAATAATTCTCGTTTATGGCGCTGATGCGCGTGTCTACAAGCTCTTTTATCTCCTCATTTTTCATAGTTACCTCAAAGGGAACAGAAATGTCGAAAATGAGGTTTGTGTGGGTTCTGCCCTCGACGAATCTGAAATCGTGGATTGTGAAGTCGGGGTGTATCGCCATGACCTCCTGAGCCACTTGCGCTCTAAGAGTGTTTACTCGCTCGTCGTCGGTGACGATAGGGTCCATATGTATCGTCGCGCGCACGCCGAGATCACGGAAGAGTCTGTTCTCAAGGTTGTCTATAACGTCGTGCGTTTCAAATACGTTTGCCGAACCGTCCACCTCCGCGTGAAGAGATGCCATAGTGTTGCCGGGGCCGTAGTTATGTACTATCATATCGTGGACCCCGAGTATTTCGGGGTATTCCTTGGTGATGTTGTATATCGCCTCGATGACCTCGGGGTCGGGTGCGCTGCCGAGGATAGAGTTTTTGGTCTCGATGAGTATCTTTATACCTGCGATAAAGATAAACGCGGAGACGATAACGCCCATATATCCGTCAGCGTTAAAGCCCCAGATCTTGAAGATTATCATAGATACGAGCACTGCCGTTGTCGCTATCGCGTCACCGAAGCTGTCGGTGGCTGTCGCGAGAATGACTGAGGAGTTTATCTTTTTGCCTACTTTTCTGTTGAATACTGCAAGCCAGAGCTTGAGGAGTATCGAAACAGAAAGGATTATCGCGGGAAGTATGCCAAAGGTTAGCTCCTTGGGGTTGAAAATATTATCTACCGATGTTTTGAAAAGCTCGGCTCCGATAGTCAGGATTATAAAGGAGACTATCATAGATGCAACATACTCTATACGCGCGTGGCCGAATGGGTGGTCGCGGTCGGCAGGCTTTGCCGCCATTTTAAAGCTGAGCAGGGAGATCACTTGCGAGCCCGCGTCAGAGAAGTTGTTGAGCGCGTCAGCCGTTATAGCTACCGAGCCCGAGAGAAGTCCTGCCGTGAACTTGAAAATTGCCAAAAGTATATTGAGGATAATACCCACAGTGCCCGAAAGCGCGCCATACGCATGTCTCACGTTTGCGCTTTTGATATTGTCCTTATCCTTTATGAAAAGCTTGAAAAGAAGACGGGTCATAGAACCTCCATAAGTTAGAATCTGAAATATAAAAACGGATTATATCCGGAGTTTACAAGGTAAGCGGTGGATAGAAAAAGTGATGATAGCGAAAGCGCGGCAGAGATCCCGCTCGCGATGGATGTGTGTCTGTCTGCGAGCCTCTCAAAAAGCTTTTTAGCTATCGGGGTAGAGGATATTGCCATAATAACAAAGAGCGCGGCATTGCGAGAGAGCTCGTAGAGCGCTCGGTTATTTACAAAGGGGGTGTCGGCAAAGCCGAACATAGCGCGAAGGCAAGTGATCGCCTCGGCAAGAGACAAGGATGAGCCATCAGCGGCAAATATGAGCCAGCCGAGGAGTATGAAAAACAGCGCGTAGGCTCTGCGAAGCAGGGTAGGGGTGCGCTCCAGAGCTCGCAGAAGAAAGGCTTTTTCAAGGGATAGAAGCAGAAAATAGTAAAGTCCCCAAAAGAGAAAATTAAAGGATGCTCCGTGCCAAAGACCTGTGAGCGACCAGACGACAAAAAGATTAAAATACATTCGTCCGCGTGAGCATCTGTTTCCACCGAGAGGGATATAAACGTACTCGCGAAAATAAGTCGAGAGCGTGATATGCCAACGTCTCCAGAACTCGGTGATGCTTTGTGAGATATAGGGATAGTTGAAATTTTCGGGGAACTCAAAGCCGAATATCCTGCCAAGTCCTATCGCCATATCAGAGTATCCCGAAAAATCGAAATATATCTGAAAGGCAAAGGCTATGACAGCTATCCAGGCGCTGAGTGTACTTATTTGTGCGCTGCCTGAAAGGGCGCGGCAAAAGTCTGACCAAAGCTCGCCTGCAGAGTTTGCCAGTATGCATTTTTTGGCAAGTCCTACCGAAAATCTGCATATTCCCGATGCCGCCCTTGACAGCGAATGTCGGCGGTCTCTTAACTGATCTGCGATATCCTTATATCTTATGATAGGTCCCGCGATAAGTTGCGGAAAAAGCGTGACGTATGCTCCCGTGACGACGGGGCTTTTTTCCGCCTTTGCGTCGCGGCGATATACGTCTATAACGTAGGACATCGCCTGAAAGGTGTAAAAGGATATACCTATCGGGAGACTTGGTACAGAGAGCGAAAGCTCAACACCGAGGGTGTGAGCGAGAATATCCGAAAAGAAGCCGAAATACTTGAAATATGCAAGGATGCCGAGGTTGAATATTATGGCGAGCGCGAGTATTGTTTTCGCGCGCTTTTTGTTTTCTCTGTGCTTTTCTATCAGCACGCCGAAAATATGGTCTGCCGCTATGGTAAAGATCATAAGAAATACGTAAAGCGGCTCTCCAAAGCCGTAAAAGAGCAGACTGAAGATGAGTAATACGAGATTTCTTACGCGAAGTGGAACTAAAAAATATACTGCCACACAGACGGGCAGAAAGAGAAAAATAAATTCAAGTGAAGAAAAGAGCATTAAAATATCGCCTTTCTCCGTCTGCGCCATTTGGCGCAGACGGTTATGTAAGACGATAGAATATTTTAGCCCTCGAGGTCAAGAACCGCTTGTGCGGCTGACATTATGCCGATCTTTCCGCTCTCGTATGTGAGTCCGCCCTGAAAATAAGCGGTATAGGGCTCACGCAGAGGTCCGTCTGCGGAGAGCTCGATAGAAGAGCCCTGCGTGAATGCGCCTGCCGCCATGATGACCTTGTCCGAGTAGCCGGGCATATCCCAAGGCTCGGGGGTCACGAATGAGTCAACGGGAGATCCCGCCTGAATTCCGCGACAGAAAGCGCAGAGTTTTTCGGGAGATCTTGTGATAACTGTCTGTATTATGTCGTATCTCGGCTCGCTCCAATGAGGCTCGACCTCAAGACCGAGCGCTTCGAAGATATAAGCCGCCAGATGAGCTGTTTTGAGCGCCTGCGCCGTGGTGTGGGGCGCATAGAAAAGTCCTTTGAAAAGGCTCTTTGTCTGACCGAGCGTAGCTCCTACCTCACAGCCGACACCCACAGAGGTGAGTCTGTATGAAGCAAGCTCAACGGCACGGGCAGTACCCGCTATATATCCGCCGCTTTCAGCCATTCCTCCGCCCGGATTTTTAATCAGAGAGCCGATTATCATATCGGCTCCGAGTGCCGTAGGCTCAAGAGTTTCGGTGAACTCGCCGTAGCAGTTGTCAATCACGACGTAAGAGCTTGGGGAGATAGACTTTACAAACTTTGTTATCTCACCGATCTGCGCTACGCTGAGAGTCTTGCGGTTGAGGTATCCCTTGGATCTCTGGATAAATACAACCTTGACGCGCGCGCCGTACTCTGTAAGGACGGATCTTATTCTTTCTTTGTCAAATTCTCCCTCGGGGGAGAGATCTGCCTGCATATAATCTATGCCGAAATCGCGCAGAGATCCGTCACCGGCTCTGCCTACGTTTCCTATCACCTCATCCAGCGTGTCATAGGGCTTGCCCGCTATTGAGAAGATGATGTCATTCGGGCGCAAAAGACCGAAAAGGCCTATTGTGAGCGCCTGAGTTCCGTTGACGATGCTGTGTCTGACGAATGCCGCCTCGGCGCCCATAACATCAGCCCAGATCCTGTCGAGCGTGTCACGTCCTCTGTCGTCATATCCGTAGCCACTCGTGGGAGCGAACATAGCGTCGCTCACACGGTGCTCGCGAAATGCGTTCATCACGCGCTCTGTATTCTTGAATGATATCTCGTCAATGGCATCAAATCGCTCTTTCAGAGCGACCTCAGCCTCAGAGACGAGGTCCTGAATCTTTTTTGAAAAGGTCATTTTTTACTCCGTGTAGATTTATTTGAGTTCTTCTATAAACTTCACGCTGAGGTCAGCACAAGCCTTTGCGTCTGCAAGGTCAGCGCACTCAACTGCAGAGTGGATATATCTTGTGGGGATAGAGAGAGCCGCCGCTCTTACGCCCGTACCCGACATCTGAATAGCAGAGGTGTCTGTGCCGCCGTATGTGAGTATCTCCATCTGATAGGGAATTTTATGCTTCTTAGCGAGCTCGCGGAGGATGTCAACGGTTTCTGTGTGACAGATAACAGAGCTGTCCTTTATCTTTATTGCCGCACCCGCACCTACAGCGCACTCCATGGGCTTAGATCCCACCGTGTCGCCTGTTCCCGTAACGTCATAAACGAGCGCATAGTCGGGGGAGATTCCGAATGCCGCGGTCTTCGCACCTCTGCAGCCTACCTCCTCCTGAACAGAGAATACGTAGTAGAGGTCGTGAGCGGGAGCGGTATCTGCAAAGCGTTTTGCGATCTCAAGTATCACGGCGCAGCCTATTCTGTCGTCGAGAGGTCTGCCGCACACACGGCCACCGCAGAGCTTTGAGAGGGAGGGAGCGACCACGAAGAAGTCGCCGATCTTCACGCGTCTCTCTGCTTCTTTTTTGTTCTTAGCTCCGATGTCGATAACGAACTTGTCAGCGGCAAAATCCGCAGCCTTTACGCCGTCCTCAGAGATAAGTATGCCCTTTACACCGCGCTCGGATACCACCTCGTAGGAGTGAGATGCCACAAAGTGTATGCCGCCGATGGTTGCAACGCGGAGAAATCCCTTGTCGTCTATATGTGTAACGAGAAAGCCTATCTCGTCCATATGAGCGCAGAGCATTATCTTCTTTTTGTTCTTTGCCGTGCCGTATTTTACTGCGATAAGGTTGCCGAGGGCATCGTTTCTGCACTCGTCGGCATAGGGCTTTATCATTTCCTCAAGCTTTGCGCTTATAGCACTCTCTCTTCCGGATACGGAGGGGATCATGCAGAGTGTTTTCAAAGTATTGTACATATCATAAACCTCACTTTTCTAATTTCCAGTTTTTCAGCATTGCGGGGACAAGAGCACACATTGAGCGATAGTCGTTTATATCCGCAACGCAGGCGGGGGAGTGCAGGTATCTCGTGGGTGCTGAGAGCGCAAGCGCGCGAACACCCGTGCCGCTCTTGTGGATATGCGCCGCATCGTTTCCGCCCGAGACGTATCTCTTTATCTGTGCCTTGATGCCACACTCCTTTGCACACTCAAGCGCAAATTCGATAAACTCTCTATCGTATATAGTGGAGCGGTCCATAAGAGAGATAGCTCCGCCCTCACCAAGGCTTGCAACTCTTCTCTCATCGGGCACCTTTGCGATGTCCGCAACTGCGGTGGTCTCAAGAACTATCGCAAAGTCTGGGGAGATAGTCTGCGCCGCAACCTGAGCGCCGGAAAGTCCGATCTCCTCGCGGGTGGTAAAGCAGAAGTAAAGATTCGCGTCAAGCGTATCGCGTATCGGATAAAGCTCTGCCATAGCCAAAAGCATTACCGCACAACCGAGACGGTCGTCAAGCGCCTTTGACTTTATTCTGCAGCCGTCCTTACCGAATCTGTAGAATTCGGAATCAAACGTACCGTAAGTGCCGATGCTTGCATATTTCTCAGCTTCCTCCCGGCTTTCCGTACCGATGTCTATATACATAGCCGTTATCGGTACGAGGTCAAGTCGCTCGGAGCGCTTTTTGTGGTGTATCGCCTTTGAGGTTATAAGTCCTTTTATCTTCTTGCCGTCGTTTGTCTCGATAGTTACGTGCTTGCCGCAGAGAACACGCGTGTCAATGCCGCCGAGCGTATCAAACTTGAGATATCCCTTGTCGGTTATCTCGTTTACCATAAAGCCGACCTCGTCCATGTGCGCGCTTATCATTATCTTTGACTTGCCGCGACCGTTTATTTTTGTGATGAGGTTGCCGAGGCGGTCGGTGTATATCTCGTCGCAGATCTCCGTTGCCTCGTTTTTGATAAACTCTCTAACGTCGTCCTCGCAGCCCGTAGGACCGAAAAGCAGAGAAAGATCTCGGAGCAGCTCTATATCGTTATATTTTTTCATATCGCAAACGCCTCCTTTATCTCCTCGGATCTTACGAATTCAGAAACGAGCTTTGCAAGCTCTCTCATGTCTGACATATTGAGAGTCTCGTTGTACGTGTGCATATTTTTAAGGGGGAGTCCGATATCAACTGTGGGTATGCCTCTGCCCGCAAGGTTCATAACGGGGGTATTTGTTCCCGTGCTTGAGGGGGCGGCAACTCTTGTGTATTTGATCTCCTTTTTGCGACAGAGATTCTCTGTCATCTTTGTGAGCTTTCTGTCGGTTATAGCCGAGATAGCGACAGATACGCCCGCGCAGTAGTCAACGGTCTCGTGTCGGGGAGTATCGGGAACTGCTGCGAGATTTACGTCGATTACCATTGCGTAATCGGGGGATACGGCGAATGCGCCAACAGCCGCACCTCCTATGCGTACGGTCTCCTCGTGACAGGAGAGCTGAAGATATACGTCAGCCGCAAGCTCTTCTTTGGGAATGCCTGCGAGCGCGTAGATAGCCGCCGCCGCGCAAGCCTTGTCGTCAAAGCTCTTGCCCGCCATGTTCTCACCGAGGAGCTCGGTGTAGCGGGGAGCAAATCCGACGGGAGTGCCGAGGCTTACAAGCTCCTCAAGCTCCTCCTTTGAATATCCCGTATCTATGAGGAGAGCCGAGATCTCGGTGAGCTTTTTCTCGTCCTCTGCCTTTTGCAGGTGAGGGGGAGTTGAAGCGATAACTCCGCGGAGAGTCTCCTTGCCGTATATTATGACGTCGCTTGCCTGAAGTATAGCCTCGTCAAGACCGCCGATAGAGGTCACGCTCAAAAATCCACCCTCGTGGATCTCGGTGACTATCATACCGATCTCGTCAAAGTGCGCGTCTATCATTATCTTTGCCGCATTTTCCTTGCCGCAACGGCGAATGAGCGTGATGTTACCAACCGCATCCTCTTTTATCTCGTCAAAGCTGTCTACGACGAGCTCCTTAAGCTTTTCATGGCTCTTCCACTCGTGTCCGGATATCGACATAAGCGAGCAGAGAGAGAGCATAAGTTCTTTGAGTTCCATAGTCTTTATCTCCTTATGAGCCCCAGTATTTTTTATCGAGGCTTCTGTATTGTATTGCTTCCGCAATATGCTTTGCGTCTATTATTTCAGATGCTTCAAGGTCTGCTATAGTGCGGGCGACTCGCATTATGCGGTCGTAGCCTCTGACAGACATTCCCATTCTGTCGTATGCCGCCTTGAGAAGGGCAGATGCCGCGGGCGTCGTTTTGCAGTCCCTTGATATATCGGCGGAGGTCAGCTGGGCATTGCAGAATATTTTTCTGCCGGAAGTGTTGCGCTTTGCCGCAAACTCTCTTGCTGCCTTTACTCTCTCACGGATCTCTGCCGAGGTCTCGCTCTTTCCGCCGTCGGTTTTTATTTCGTCGTAGGAAAGAGAGGGGAGCTCTATCTGAATATCTATTCTGTCAAGCATAGGGCCGCTTATCTTTGATATGTAGCGCTTTACCTCAAGAGGAGAGCAGGTGCATTTTTGCGTGGGGTGTCCGAAATATCCGCATCTGCAGGGGTTCATCGCACCCACCAGCATAAATGAGCAGGGATATGTGATCCTGCCGTTAGCTCGTGTTATCGTAACGCGTCTGTCCTCGATAGGCTGTCTGAGAGCGTCTGTGACTGCCTTTGGAAATTCGGGGAGCTCGTCGAGGAAAAGCACTCCGTTATGAGAGAGCGATACCTCGCCCGGCATAGGATTTATACCGCCTCCCACAAGGCTCACCGTACTCATCGTGTGGTGAGGCGAGCGGAAGGGACGAACCGAGAGGAGCGATATACCCTCGGGGAGAGTTCCCGATACAGAGTGTACCTTTGTGGTCTCTATTGCCTCCTCAAAGGTCATCTCGGGGAGGATCGTCGGCAGACGTTTCGCAAGCATCGATTTTCCCGTACCGGGAGGACCGATGAGAAGGATATTGTGTCCTCCCGCGGCGGCTATTTCCATAGCTCTTTTTGCCATTGCCTGTCCCTTAACGTCGGAAAAATCTATATTTGTGTCAATACTATAGTTTGCGTGTTTTGTGGCGGAATATTCAACGGGGGAGAGTGGGTACGTGCCGTTCAGATGATCGATGAGCTGCTTTACGTTTTCTATTGAGTACACCGAGATACCCTCTACCGCCGCTGCTTCCGCCGCATTCTCAGCGGGGGCATAAAACTCGCGGAGTCCAGCTTCCTTTGCCGCGGCGCACATGCAAAGCACACCTCTTACCGCGCGGAGCTTGCCCGAGAGGGATAGCTCTCCGACAAAGCATTTGTCCGCAAAATTGACCTCGTGACGGAGTATTCCGCCGCAGCGGAGTATCGAGAGGAGGATAGATACGTCGAGTGCTGAACCCTCTTTTTTTCTGTCCGCGGGGGCGAGATTGAGAGTGAGCGCAAGCTCGGGGAAACGGAAGCCGCTATTCTCACAAGCGGTGCGAACTCGCTCCTTTGCCTCCTTGACCGCGAGATCGGGAAGTCCCACAAGTTCAAAGGCAGGTATGCGTGCCTGTGAATTACATTCAACCGTGACGATGTATCCGTCTATTCCAAAGAGTCCGGCACTGAAAACAGTTGAGAGCATGTCTATATCCTACCTTTCAAATATAATTTTCCTATAAAAAATATTCTACCACAATATTTATATTATTTCAAGAGTATTTGCGCCTATAAAGGCAAAAAAGACAGAGAAACTTTCGCTCTCTGTCTTTTATTTTATTCTGCCGTTAGGCGGTTTATCTGTTTATCGAAGATAAGTAGTATCGCGGGGATAAGTATGAACTGAAGGATAAGTCCGGGTATGGCATCCAAAAATCCGCCCACAATAAACGCTTGTATTCCAAATGCCTTGCCGGATACTCCAAGCAATATCGCTTTGCTGATACCCCAGACTACGCGTCCCGCTATCATGGCGCATATAAGAGCTATAAATATTCTTGCTTTTTTTGGGGTTTTGCTCTGAGCGTAGATGATCCCTATCACAAATCCGTAAGTCGCAAGCTCAAGCGCCATCCATACGGCGTTCGGATATATCGGCGGCATGCCGAAAATTATCGAGCGCAAAAAGGGCAGTATAAGTCCGACAGAAAGTCCGTATTTCCAGCCGCATATCGCGCCGCAGAGCATTACCACGAGGTGCATCGGCAAAAGAGAGTCGCCGATCTCCTTGATAGAGCCTGTTATTGACGGGAGAACAAGTCCTATCGCCAAAAACATCGCCGCGAGGACCAAGGTTTTAGTTTTCATTGAGTATAGCCTTTCTGCGATTATCTCTTTTTAAGCTTTCCTATGACCTTGCCGCAGCAAACCGCCTCGGAAAAGCTCTTGATAAGGATATCCGCGTACTCGGGGTTGAGAGAGATGAGTCTGTCGCCGCCGAACTTCTTGAAATATCCGTCACCGTCAAGAACGAAGATACCAAGCTCTCCGACCTCTACAGAGTCGCAGTCTTCGATTAGTATGAGGTCGCCGTTGCGGTAGAGAGGCTCCATACTGTTTCCGCTGACACGGAGAGCAAAATCGCAGGTCGCGGTCTTATCGTTGTCTGGAATGCTGATCTCCTCGCTTGTGGAATCGTCAAGATACACACCGGGGCCTGCGGACACGGGCATCTGATATACCGGGATGGTTTTGCGCGCGAAAGAGGACGCACCCTCGGCGTAATTCATCTTTTTGGATACGGCACTTCTGGGAATTATAACGGTGGACTTTTCCTTGGCACTCTGTGTGCCGCGCTCAAGCTCCTTTGCGACGACCATCTTGACAAGCTCCGCACTGTGAGGATCGAGCTGTCTTATGTCCTCGATAAGCTCTATCTCCTCGGGGAGGAGGGTATAGTTGTTATTGTTTTCTGTGATGCCGCTCACGATATAATCAAGTGTGCAGCCGAGCGCGTCGGCAATTGCTACGATATTTGCAAGCTTGGGGGAATCGCTGATGCCTGCGAGGATCTTGCTGAGTGTTCCGAGCGGGATGCCCGTGAGCTCGGAAAGACGCTCGTTTGTGATCTTTCTCTCGCTTTTTATCTTCTTTATTCTTGCGATATAATCCATAGTTTTAGAACTCCTTAAAATTCTTATTACGGAAGTATTATATCACGTATTTTTCTGTTTGTAAAGGGTTTTTGAAAAATATTTTCCAAAATTGATAAAATTTTTGAAATTTAATTTCCTTTCAGTATGCCAACCAGTTCGCTTGCCACGAGGGTCGCCGCTCTTTTTGCCTCTACGAGGCTGTTGCCGGATGCTCCTACCTCAAGCAAGAGCGAGTACGGGGCGAGCTCTTGATTATACGTTGATGGACGAAGATAGGTGGGGCGACAGAGGGCAGTGTATTTGTCGTTTAATCTTTTCCTGAGCTGAAGGGCGAGGGAGAGATTGCCTTGCCAATTTGGACATGTCTCTCCTCCCCAGTCCGACCCGACCACACACATTACCTGCGCCGTGGGGAGCGAGTTTACCTCGGTGACGGGGCGAACGATCTCACCCGTGCTCTTTATCACTGCGTCTCTGTGCAGGTCTATAACAAGCTTTATTGAGGGATATTCCTTAAGATATTGCTTTATCGTTTCCTCGGCACGGAGATAGGAATCCTTATATTGCATCTTGTCGTGGAGCAGGGTGCAGTGCAGGGTGGGGATGCCGTTATCGTTTAGTATTTTTGCCATAGTCTCGCCTACCGCGACTACGTTTTTCGAGGTGTTGTCGCTTCTCGCCATTTCAGAACCCGTATCCTTATAGGAAATCGATCCGTCCGCGAGATAACTCTCGGTCGCGTGAGTGTGGAGAATTAGCACCAGAGGTGCTTTTGTGCTTGAAATGTAAATCGGACCGCCGGAAAAAGAGAGCTTTGATGCCATAAGCACGTCGGTGTTTGGGGTGTAGCCTGTGGAATTGTATATGTAGGTAGCTCCGTATGAGGAAAGCGAGAGATCCATAGGTATTACGGCGGTCTCGCCGTCGGGAACCTTTGAGTAATCAAAATCGTAGATGCTGTCGGTTGGGGTGCTTGGCGAGCTTGTATCGTTTTCTCCGTTTCCGTCGTTTTTGTCGGGTACTATTATGCTGTTTGAGTCGTCTTGATCCTTTGAGGGTATCATTATTCCGTTCATTATATCAAAGATGCTGTTTTGAGAGTTTTTGTCGCTGTCGTAATTTTGAAAATCCCCCGAAATATCTGTAAATTCTCCGCGGAGAAAGAATGTGGCGATCTCCTCGCCTTTGGGAATATGCAGGACTTCCGAATCATAAAGCCCTACTATCAAAAGAAGCGCGGCAAGTATCACGGTTCCGAGAGTTGTGGCGAGATATATCTTATACCAGATGCGTAGCTTTTCGGCTTTTGTTTTTTTTGCGTGTAAGCGTTTTGCCTTCTTTGAGGGGGCAAGTCGGGGAGAGGGTCGCTTTGCGTTTAACTGTTTTTTTCTTTCCTTCATTATTCTTCACTCCTTTGGATATTATCGGTGAGAAAACACCTCTTGACAGTCAATTATATTCCCAAAATTCCTAACTTATGTTTGAATATACCCACTGTAGACCTTATGATCTCTGATGTTTTAAAAATACGGCTTATTTATTTTGTTAAAATGCACAATACGGTTTCCCAGAAATTGTGCAGGCATCCAAAAGTTTTTTGGGTATCGTTATAAACATTGATTTTACAATAAAATAATG
Source organism: Eubacteriales bacterium (assembly GCA_045653105.1). Classification (GTDB taxonomy): domain Bacteria; phylum Bacillota; class Clostridia; order Oscillospirales; family CAG-272; genus HGM12713. The sequence goes on along the minus strand of JAZOLL010000063.1, from coordinate 3,878 downwards.
ATATAATATAGCGAACAATATCCACAATGGGTGTTCATTTCTTGTAAACCAGGAGGAGGTTTAAAAATGGCAAAGAGACTTTTAGCGCTTGCTTTGTGTCTCATCATGGTCGCATCTGCGCTTGTAGGCTGCGGAAAGAAGGATGAGGACTATAAAGGTGCTTATATCAACATGTATTTGACGGATATGGTGTATGACCTTGACCCGGCACATGCATACGAAAATGAATCTAATTTGAGAGTGATCAGCTTGCTCTTCGACAATCTTTTCGTACTTGACGAAAACGGAAAGGTAAAGAAGTCGCTCGCTAAGAACTACGAGATATTTGAAAACGATCAGATAAAGGAATACAAGATGACCATTGAGCTCAACGATACAGCTTGGTCTGACGGTATCAAGGTTGCCGCAAACGACATCGTTTATGCTTGGAAGAGAATTCTTGAGCTTGACAGATGCTCCGAGGCAGCAGCTCTCCTTTATGATGTCAAGAACGCTCGCGCTGTAAGAGAAGGTGACGCTACTATAGACGACCTTGGCGTATATGCGCTTAACGAGACAAAGGTAGAGATCCTCTTCGAGACAAAGATAGACTACGATCAGTTCCTTCTCAACCTCACAAGCTACGCGCTTGTTCCTCTTAGAGAGGAGGCAGTTGAGAAGACAGAGGACTGGGCAAAGAAACCCAGAACAATGCTCTCCAGCGGTCCTTTCCGTATAAGAGACGTATCCTACGAGGAAGAAGATCCTTACATGGTTCTTGAGAGAAACGGTTATTACTACCGTGACATCACCAAGGACAAGGTCGACAAGTCAGTAAGACCCTACAGACTTATAATCAACTACGGTATGACCGATGAAGAGATCATGCAGGCATACAACAACGGAGAGATATTCTACGTTGGTGATATTCCGCTTTCCGTTCGCGGAGATTACAAGGACAAAGCGGACGTAATGAACTCCCTTAGCACACATACATATGTGCTCAACCACAATGCAGTTATAAGATATTACAATGCTGCCGGATTCAGACAGTTGACAAGTGCAGGTATGACATCCTCTTACGACCCCACACTTGTTGAGGGCGTTAGCGGCGAGAAGATCTTTGCAAAGGCAGATGTTCGCAAGGCTCTCTCTCTTGCTATAAACCGTGATGCTATCGCAGAGATGGTAGTATTTGCTGATGCCGCAACAGCATTTGTTCCCAATGGCGTATTCAACGCAACAAACAGAAAAGAAACATTCAGAGAGATGGGCGAGAACATAATCGCAACCTCCGCTGATATGGAAGCTGCAAAGGCAGCACTCCAGGCTGCAGGCGTAGATCCCTCTAAGTTTATGTTTGCTATCTCTGTAGCAGCTTATGACGATGTTCACGTTGCCATCGCAGAGAAGGTAGCTGAGGCTTGGGGCGAGAATGGACTTGGATTCCACGTTGCTGTAAACAAGCTCGTTGCTAACGTTAACGATGATGACTACGCAGGTCTTGTATATACTGATATTAAAGACGATCTTATGAACGAGTTCTATAGAGCAGGTAACTTTGAGGTGGCGGCTATCGACTACCACGCTCAGTCTGTAGATCCGTTCTCCGCACTTGCAAAGTTTGCAAAGCAGTTCTCCGGTCAGGCTATGGATATGACCACAACAGATTACAAGGCAACTCCTCACGTAATGGGTTACGACAGCCAGGCATTCAACGACAAGATGGAAGCTGCATTTGCTCAGAAGAATATCGAAGCAAGAGCTACTATCCTCCACGAGGCAGAAAAAATACTCCTCGATGAGATGGCAGTCATTCCGATAATCTACAACAAGCAGGCAACACTTACTCACAAGGATCTTTCCAAGGTAAAGTCTACATATTATATACCCGCAACCTTTACAAAGGCAAAGCTTAAGAATTGGGAAGACTACGTTCCTGCTGAGGAATAATATTTAAAATAGAAAACAAGCACCGCAGAATCTGCGGTGCTTGTTTTTTGCTTCTGATTATATATTGTCTTCAAATATAGCAAAACCCCTCGGACACTTTGTCCGAGGGGTTTATCATATCAATATTTAATTGATATCAGGATTAGTCCTCATAGAGAGCTACCATCTTCTTGAGTCTCTCGTACTTAGCCTTTGCATTTTCCTCACCCTGAGCGAAGAGCGCTTCTGCTCTCTCGGGGAAGAACTGAGCAAGTCTGGAGTAACGGTTCTCACTCTTAATGAAGTCAACGTAGCTTGCTGTAGGCTCCTTAGAATCAAGGGTGAAGGGGTTCTTGCCCTCAGCCTTAGCTGCGGGGTTGAATCTGAACATCTGCCAGTAACCTGCCTCAACTGCCTTCTTCATTTCGAGCTGGCAGTTCTGCATTGTTCCCTTGATGCCGTGCATCTCACAAGGAGCGTAGCCGATGATGATGGAAGGTCCGTTGTAAGCCTCAGCCTCTGTGAGAGCCTTGAGGAGCTGGTTCATATCAGCGCCCATTGCAACCTGTGCAACGTAAACGTAGCCGTAGGACATTGCGATCTCTGCAAGGTTCTTCTTTCCGATGCCCTTACCTGCAGCTGCGAACTGAGCAACCTGACCGATGTTGGAAGCCTTGGATGCCTGTCCGCCTGTGTTGGAGTAAACCTCGGTATCGAATACCATGATGTTTACGTCCTCACCGGAAGCGATTACGTGGTCAAGACCGCCAAATCCGATATCGTATGCCCAACCGTCACCACCGAAGATCCATGTGGACTTCTTGCCGAGGTAGGTCTTTTCAGCGAGTATCTCGGAAGCCTTGGGGCAACCTGCAGCAGCTGCTGCCTCGAGCTCAGCGATAAGTGCCTTTGTGGGCTCAGCGTTTGCCTTGGAGCTGTTCTTTGTTGCAAGGAATGCCTCAGCAGCAGCCTTGAAGGAATCAGTAGCCTTGTCGGAAGCCATCATTTCCTCAACCTTGCGGATGAGCTTTTCACGGATTGTCTTCTGACCGAGGTGGATTCCGAGACCGTGCTCAGCGTTATCCTCGAAGAGGGAGTTAGCCCAAGCAGGACCGCGTCCGCTCTCACGGTTTACCGTGTAGGGAGTTGCGGGAGCAGAACCACCCCAGATGGAGGAACATCCTGTAGCGTTGGAGATGTACATGTTCTCACCGAAGAGCTGTGTTACGAGACGTGCATAAGATGTTTCAGCACATCCTGCGCAGGAGCCGGAGAACTCAAGGAGAGGCTGCTTGAACTGAGAGCCCTTAACTGTTGTGTTGATGAGTTCCTTCTTTTCGGATACGTTAGCAACAGCGTAGTCCCAAGGAGCCTGCTGGTCTGCCTGAGTAACTGCGGGAACCATCTCGAGAGCTGTACCCATCTTAGGATTGTTGTTTACGGGACAAGCCTTAACGCAGAGTGTACATCCCATACAGTCAGCGGGAGATACAGACATTGTGAACTTGTAGTTTGTCTTGATAACGGGCTTTGCTGCGAACTTTGTAGCCTCGGGAGCATTTGCAGACTCCTCCTCGTTCATAGCGAAGGGACGGATCCAAGCGTGAGGACATACGTACGCACAGTTGTTTCACTGGATACAAGCCACGGGGTTCCATGTAGGAACGTATACGGCAACACCGCGCTTCTCGGAAGCGGTAGATCCCTGGGGGAATGTACCGTCAGGATACTCTACGAATGCGGAAACGGGGAGCTTGTCGCCTGCCATTGCGTTTACGGGAGCAACGACATTGTTTACGAAGTTTGTGAGGCCAGCGCGAGGCCTCTCGAATGCTGCCTTAGGTGCGACAACACCGCTGTTCTTCCAAGCCTCGGGGATCTCTACCTCAACGTAAGCGTCAGCGCCTGCGTCGATAGCTGCGTAGTTGAGGTCAACTATAGCCTGACCCTTCTTTATGTAGGACTTG
>JAZOLL010000062.1:0-21938 GCA_045653105.1 Eubacteriales bacterium | reverse complement strand
TTAATTCTTAGCTTTCTCTTTTACTTTGTTTAGAGTAGTTTTCTTCAAAACTTTCGACGAGATTCGCACTTGCTTTTTCGCTTTGTACTTATCTCTTGTTGTTCAATTTTCAATGACCCTTGCCGTCCCCCTCAGGCGGACAGCTTGACTATTATATCATAGGAAATCCCTATTTGTCAAGCGTTTTTCGGAATTTTTTAGAAAAAAATGTGATTTTATATCTATTTTACACAAGCACAAAAAAGGAATGTCATCTTTTGGTGAAAATAGCCAAAAATCAAATCTGATTTTAGTGAAAATAAAATCCCGACCGCTTACGCGATCGGGATTTGGAGCTGGTAATCAGAATCGAACTGATGACCTCGTCATTACCAATGACGTGCTCTACCGACTGAGCCATACCAGCATTTATTTGCGACTTTGTAATTATAACAGATAGATTTTACTTTGTCAATACTTTTTTCTTATTTTTTTAAAAAGCGCGCTAAAATTGTTGACTTTTCAAAAAATCTGTGTTATACTACACTAAACGCGTTGATGCGGAGTAGTAAACAGTATACTTGTGCACAGAGAGCAGGCGGTTGGTGCAAGCCTGCGTCAAGTCCTGTCGAAGTCGCCGTTGAGCGGTGTGGGTGATATTAGCTCACAACGGATGCCCCGTTACAGGCATCTTGAGTGTGTGCTTCGGCGCAAAATCAGGTGGTACCGCGTGCTCCACGCCCTGATATGGGTGGTGGAGTTTATTTTTTTGTTTTTTTAATTTTTTCATTATATATATGGAGGTCACAAATGAATTCCTATCACGAGTTGCCAAAGGTATATTCTCCCTCTGAATTCGAGGACAGAATATATCAGAACTGGTTTGAAAAGGGCTATTTTACGCCCGATGCGAGCAATGATGCTCCGCACTTCTCTGTAGTTATCCCCCCACCAAACGTTACAGGACAGCTGCACATGGGTCACGCGCTTGACGAGACCCTTCAGGACATTCTCGTCAGATACAAGAGAATGCAGGGCTACAACACGCTTTGGGTTCCCGGTACAGACCATGCGGGAATCGCTACCCAGATAAAGGTTGAGGAGCAGCTTCGCGTCAACGAAGGGCTCTCTCGTTATGATCTTGGAAGAGACGCTTTCCTTGAGCGCGTTTGGGACTGGAAGAACAGATACGGAGACCGCATCATAAGCCAGCTCAAGAAGCTCGGTGCTTCCTGCGACTGGTCTAGAGAGCGCTTCACTATGGACGAGGGTTGTTCTAAGGCTGTTCGCGAGGTGTTTGTAAATCTTTATGACAAGGGTCTTATCTACCGCGGATACAGAATAATCAACTGGTGTCCCAGATGTCTCACCGCTCTTTCCGATGCAGAGGTAGAGTACAAGGATCAGCCCGGATTCTTCTGGCATATCAAGTATCCTATAAAGGGTGAAGACGGCTACGTTGAGGTAGCTACCACAAGACCTGAGACTATGTTTGGAGATACTGCCGTTGCGGTAAACCCCGATGACGAAAAGACAAAGCATCTTATCGGTAAGACTCTTATTCTCCCTATCGTTGGAAGAGAGATTCCTGTTATTGCTGACGACTATGTTGAGATCGGATTTGGAACAGGCTGTGTTAAGATCACACCTGCTCACGACCCCAATGACTTCATGGTTGGTCAGAGACACAACCTTGAGCAGATCAAGGTCATGAACGACGATGCTACTATGAATAGCTATGCAGGAAAATACGAGGGTATGGACAGATACTCCTGCAGAAAGGCACTTGTTGCCGATCTTGAGGCTGAGGGCTTCCTCGTTAAGACCGAGCCTCACGACCACAACGTTGGCGTTTGCTACCGTTGCGGAACAACTGTTGAGCCTCTCACATCCGATCAGTGGTTTGTCAGAATGAAGCCTCTCGCAGAGCCTGCTATCAAGGCTGTTGAGGATAGCGACATCTGTTTCGTTCCCGAAAGATTCTCCAAGAACTACTTCAACTGGATGAACAATATACTTGACTGGTGTATCTCCCGTCAGCTTTGGTGGGGACACAGAATTCCTGCGTTCTACTGTGACGATTGCGGCGAGATGACCGTATCCAAGGAGGATATAACCACCTGTCCCAAGTGCGGTGGCGCCGTACATCAGGACGAGGACGTGCTTGACACATGGTTCTCCTCTGCACTCTGGCCCTTCTCTACCCTTGGTTGGCCCGAATCCACCGAGGATCTCAAGAAGTACTATCCCACAAGTGTTCTCGTTACCGGATATGACATTATCACATTCTGGGTATCCCGTATGATCTTCTCCGGACTTGAGCACATGGGAGAAAAGCCCTTCTCTACCGTATTTATACACGGTCTCGTCCGCGAGGCTCAGGGTAGAAAGATGTCAAAGTCTCTCGGTAACGGAATCGATCCGCTTGAGATAATCGACAAGTACGGCGCTGACGCGCTCAGATACGCGCTTGCTACCGGAAATTCCCCGGGAAATGATATGAGATTCTCCGATGAGAAGATCGAATCGGCAAGAAACTTTGCAAACAAGATCTGGAATGCATCGAGGTTCGTAGGAATGAACCTCACGATCGACGAGATAAAGCTCCCCGACGTATCCCAGCTTGCTCCCCAGGACAAGTGGATACTCCACGAGTTCAACAAGCTTGCAGAGAACGTCACTACAGCGCTTGATAAGTTTGAGGTGGGCGTTGCTCTCGCATCACTTTACGACTTCACTTGGGACGTATTCTGTGACTGGTACATCGAGCTCTCCAAGTCCAGACTCTCTGACAAGGAAAGCGCAGAAAACGCTATAGCACAGAACGTTATCGCATATGTTCTCACAGGCACACTCAAGCTCCTGCATCCCTTTATGCCCTTTATAACAGAGGAGATCTATCAGTCCCTGCCCCACGACACAGAGAGCATTATGATATCCGAATATCCGAGCTACTCCGCCGACCTTTGCTTTGAAGCTGACGCAGAATCGGTAGCAAAGATAATCGCCGCTATCAAGGCTATCCGTGCAAGAAGAAACGATATGAACGTTCCTCCTTCAAGAAAGGCAAAGGTATATATCGCAACTAAGTATGCAGATGCATTCAACGAGCACTCCGCTGTCTTCTTCAAGAGACTCGCTTCCGCATCCGAGGTTGAGATCGCAGAGGGCTTTGACGGCGCATTTGACGCTGATAGCGCAATTCAGATAATAACCGACTCCGCAACTATCTTCCTCCCCCTTTCTGACCTTGTTGACACTGAAAAGGAGATCGCAAGACTTGAGGGCGAAAAGAAAAAGCTCTTCGGCGAGATAGAGCGAATCGAGAAGAAGCTTGCAAACGAGGGCTTCGTTGCAAAGGCTCCCGCAGCAGTCGTAGACGCTGAACGCGCAAAGCTTGAAAAGTACAAAGAAAATCTTGACGGAGTTATCTCTGCTCTTGAAAAGATGACAAAGTAACATAAAAAACCGTGTCAGCAAAAGCTGACACGGTTTTTTATTATTCTCGCTTCCAGCTTGCAGGACATACTCTTTCCTGCTGGAACCACGCTGTCTCGCGAAGTATAGTATTATTATTGCTACAAGAAACTCTTATATCTCCCTTGCCGGATATCACTTGTATATTTCCGTTCATAGACTCAAATCTGTTCTGGTCGAAGTCAAGACAGAGTGTAGTAACATATACCTTGTCGGTATATGGCGCGATCCTGTCTATAAAGTCTTGAGTCGGGAATCTGTTTTCGGGATTTGCTTTATACTCGGTACTTCCCGCGCAGCAGCAAACACAAACGATATCGGGCTTTATCACCTCAAGGAGTACACTGTTGGAGGATGTCTTAGAGCCGTGATGTCCTGCCTTATAAACATCCACTTCGGGAAGATCATTCATCTCTACGAGCTTTTCCTCTCCCTCTCGTTCGAGGTCGCCCGTGAAAAGGAAGTGTCTGTCGCCCTGATTTATCATAGCACAAACCGAATGATCATTTTCGGTATGAGCTACGTTGTAATAATAGTAACTGTCGAGTATCTGAAGCTCAACTCCGCCGCCAAGGTCAAATTTGTCCTTGCCCTGCTGTATGCACTCTGCCGCGGTGAGATGCTCAGCTCCAGCCTCAATTTCCTCGCTTCGCTCTCTGAGATAGTTGTTGTACATCTTTTCGTCAGCCTTATTCGGGGTGATCTGAGAGAAATCTATTATCATCTCGCATTCGTAAAGGTCAAATATGCTATCCGCATCCTCGTTAGTTGCAAAGCCTGCATAATGATCCTGATGCGCGTGGGTGACTATAACGTATTCAAGCGTTCCGTCTGTAACATGCTCTTTGAGATAGTTATCAATAGTGGCAACACTGCTAGTTTTTGAGCCCGCGTCTATGAGCACGTCGGTATTTCCTATCTTTATGTAGGTACAGTCTCCCGTAAACTTATTTCCAAGTTCAAGGAATGTTATGGTGAGGTCTCCGCTGATATATGTGTCGGTATCTGTGGGGAGGGTGTATCTGAAGCAGCCGTAAAATCCGCCCGCTGTTCCCATAAAGAAGAACAGAATGGCTAAAAATATAGTTAGGCCCTTTGAAAATTTCTTTTTTCTCTTTCTTGCCATCGTTTACTCTCCTTTAATGGTTATAGTTCTCACTCTTTGTATCTTACCGAACTTCGCGTCGTCTACGGTGTATATCATATAATACTCCACAGGCTCAGAGGTATCGATAGCATACACTCCATCATCTATCTCTTCGAGGTTTGTTTTTACCTCTACCTTTGAGGATATATCTTTACCGAAAGATATTATCTTTACGCCCTCATCGGTATACTCGGTCACATTTGCTCCTACCTTAAAGGTATAAGCCTCATCGCCTTTCAACTTGAAGCAGTCGTCAGCCGACACGAGCGTATAAGCACCAATACCTGCGCCAATGCCAAGGAGAAGCGTTAAAAAGCAGACGACAAAGGTCATCGGATGTATGCGACGCACCTTGCTTTTTGCTTTGCTTTTAACTTTTCTTTTTACTTTGCTTTTGGCTTTGCTTTGAGCTTTATTTTTTATCTTATCCATATCCGCCATAAGAGATATCTCCTTTCAGATTTATACTATTATTTTAACATATTTTCTCTCTTTTTTCAAGAGGGTCTATAAAAAACGCGGTATCCGAATGCTCGGACACCGCGTTTTTTTATTTGTCCTGCGAGTGAGTCTTGCATCCGCCCTTACAGCTATTGCTATACGGACATCCGATACATTTCGCTCCGCGTTTTTTCTCTCTTATTATATATGCCAGCGCGCCGCCGACAATAGCAAGTATAACTATCGCCGCTATTACGTTCGTTAGCTCCATAGGTCACCTCACGCGATGATGGTCGCTTTTTTCTCTGCGCGCTTAAGCTCTTCTTCAAGCTTTATCTGCTTGTTTTTTCTCGCGATAAGTATCGTAAGAACAAGCGCGAATACACAAACTATTGTCCAACCTACGATAGGCATCCAAATCGCCTCGCCAAACCCTGCGCCCGTGAAGAGCGAACCGAAGAAGTATACGAGGAATCCAACCGAATAACCAACGCCAAACTGAAGTCCGATGCCGGCAAAAAGCCACTTTTTGCTCTTCATCTCAGCATTCATAGCACCGATAGCCGCAAAGCACGGAGGTGTGAAGAGATTGAGCATAAGATATGCGAGCGCCGCCACCTTGGTTATCGCCATTACACCTGCGACTTCTGATCCTGCACCCTCCATAAGAGCAAGTTCCTCTGTGTTTATGAGATTTTCAAGTCCAACAAAGCAGACCGCAAGCGTTCCGACAACGTTCTCCTTAGCAATAAAGCCTGTGATGGTAGCCGCCGCAAACTGCCACGCCACGATTCCTATTACAGGCGCGAAGAGATATGCGAATGGTGTGGAGATAGTTGCAAGTATTGAGTCTCTTGCGTTGTCAACAGGCTGGAAGTCCCAACCAAAGCTCTGCATGAGCTGAACTGCAAAGTTACAAACGAGGATTATCGTTCCCGCCTTTACTATGTAAGACCATCCGCGCTGACACATTGAAAGTGTTGCCTTGGATAGGCTGGGCTTTTTATATTCGGGAAGCTCTATGATAAAGTACGACTTTTTCTTTCTATATCCCGTAATGCTGTTCACAAGAAGCGCGCAAAGCAGGATTATCACGATGCCCGCAAAGTACATAGTAGTTCCTACCCAAGAAGCATCGCCAAAGAACGCGCCCGCAAAGAGAGCTATTACAGGAAGCTTTGCGCCACACGGCATAAAGGGTGCGAGCATAGCAGTTGCCCTTCTCTCTCGATCGTTACGAATGGTACGGCACGCCATAACACCGGGTATCGCACATCCTGTTCCTATAACGAAAGGAATTACCGATTTTCCCCAAAGTCCGACCTTTTTGAACATCGGATCGAGAACTACAGTAGCGCGAGCCATATATCCGCAACCCTCATGAAGAGCGCTGGGGAAATACATAACCATAACGAGCGGCAAGAAACCAACGACGGCGCTGACGCCACCTATGATACCGTCAACTATTATTGAGCTAAGGAGAGGATCTGCCCCCACCATAAGTCCGCTGACCCATTCGCCAAAGCGGTCAAGCAAGGTGACAAGGCCGGGGATAACAAATCCGTTTGAGAACTCATATCCCTCAGCTATCCAAACGCCAAGCCATGCCTGAGATATCTGAAAAACAAGGAACATAACGAGGGCGAATATCGGAATACCGAGCCATTTGTTTGTAAGTATCTCGTCTATCTTATCCTGTGCGTTTCTGTTTTTGGTGAGTGTATTTCTAGTCTCAACCGCCTCTACTATAGAGTTTACAAAAGCAAATCTCTTACGGTCGGCAGCCTCTACCGAAGATTTATTGGTAAGGTCCACGTTTCTCTGAACGTACGGAGCTCTCTGCTTTTTCCCTATTACTGACACCGCCGCGCTGACAAGGTCGCCAAGACCCTGCAGATTAACCGAGGCTGTATGCACAACAGGACATCCAAGCAATTCTGAGAGCTTTTTAGCATCTATTTTATTATGCTTTTTTTCGTTTACGTCGGTCTTATTGAGCGCGACTACCACAGGAACACCAAGCTCAAGGAGCTGTGTTGTGAAAAACAAGCTTCTGCTGAGGTTGGTAGAATCAACTATATTTATTATCGCGTCAAGCTTTTCGTTTTGAACGTAAGCACTCGTAATACTCTCCTCAGATGTAAAGGGTGACATCGAATACGCGCCGGGAAGATCGACAGCTATCAAGTTTTGGGACTTGCAATAGTTTTTTTTGATGGCATGTTCCTTTTTATCGACTGTAACGCCTGCCCAGTTTCCAACCTTTTCGTTGCTGCCTGTCAGCGCGTTATACATTGTGGTCTTTCCACTGTTGGGATTACCTGCCAAGGCAATTCTCATTTTTGTTCCTCCTGAAGTCAAGTTCGAGTTAGCAAAGGCTAACCGTATGTTAAAAAGAAAAAACGAAGCGTTCTTCCTTCTTGAAATTATATCAAAATGGCATCTGCCAAATCGTTGTCTATGTTATATCTGCCGTCCTTTATTGATACGACACAACCGCTTCTGCGACGCTTGATAACGGTTATAGGCTCTCCGCTAAAGCATCCAAGCGAGAACAAAAACGCGTTGAGCTCGTCATCATCTGTACTTATGGCTTTGATGATATATTCTTTTCCCTCTTGTGCCTCACGTAAAGTCATATAAACCTCCAAGAAACGACTTCGAGTTAGCCTCTGCTAACTGACCTGAATTATTATATCACGGGTGTAAATCTTTGTCAATAGGATTTCTAAAAAAATTTCAACTTTTTTCAAAACCGCCAAAAAAGGAGAAGCCCGCCGAAGCGGGCTTCTGTTTTTTGGGGTTATTTTGCTTTGATTTATCTCAAGGCTACTGTACCGTCGGTACACTGAACGTAAGAGGGTATGGGATTATCGGTAGCCCAAGTACTGGTAATCCAATTATCAGCCTTAGTTATAGCTTCCCACTGTTCTGTTGTTCCCTCATATTTGATTGAGCCAATAGAAACGTCATAAAGTGCTTCTGTATCAATTTGTATAACGCTTTGAGGAATCGTTATGCTGTCAAAGCTACAAATATCCAAGGTCTGGCGGGTAAGCCTTGTTACTCCTTCCTCTATCACTAAATTTTTAACACACAAAACCATAGAAACCATGGGCGCGGTATATCGCGCATCGGTATCGGTAAGAATAACGGTATCGATAGAGTTCACTTCTTGAAAGTCCAACCCCGCTATGCTTACAAAGTATTTCCAAGCAGAAATGGGTACAGTTATGGTTTGAATATTTACCGTTTCCCTTCCGTAAGAAAAACCAAATATTGTGTCAGAACCTGAAGTCGTAAAGCCGGTGTTTTCTTCAATCGTTATGTTTTCCAAGCCGTAACAATCCAAAAAAGCAAACTCTCCAATAGTTGTTACTGTATTGGGTATAGTTATTTCCTTGAGTGCTACGCATTCGCAGAATGCTCTTTTGCCTATATTTGTTACACCCCGCGGAATATTTATACTTTCCAAGTTTTCGCAGCCGCTGAATGAGCTATCGCCTATGCTTATTACGCCACCCAGAATGGTTACGCTTGTCAAGCCTGTACAGTCACTGAATGCACTATCACCGATGCTTGTTACTCCACCCGGAATAATTACGTTGGTTAAATTCTCTCGACCGGCAAATGCGTAAGCGCCGATCGACGTAACGTCATTGGAAATTACACCGTTTTCGCCGCCCCAGATCAGCTTGTTAGTACTAATCTCAATAAGACAATCGTCAACCAAGGTATATGCCGTGTTATCTCCCTCGAGAACTATATTGTCAGCCATCAACGCGCCTTCGCCAATACTTGTAATACTTGCGGGTATGACAAGAGTTTTCAAATTTATACAATCCTGCAAAGCATATTTATGAATGGTCTCGCCGCCGGTTATGACCAAGGTTTCAAGATTTATCTTGGGAATACTTGGAATTGCATTTGAAGGAATAGTCGCTTTCTTGATATTGCTACAGCCGACAAACGGTCTACCTGATATTTGTGAGACCGTATCGGGAATAAACACTTCTGTAAGTCCTACACATCCCGCAAACGCCAAATCATCGATGCTCGTTACACTATCGGGAATAGAGATACTTGTCAAACCTGTACATCCTCTAAATGTACTCTTACCTATACTCGTTACGCTATCGGGAACAGTGAACTCCGTAAGTCCTACACACTCCGCAAATGCATGATCGCAAATAGACGTAACATTAGGTCCAAAATGAACCTCGGTGATATATTTATTGTTCAAAAATGCCTCTTCGCCGATAGGGGCATCAAGATAAAGCACGGTGTCCTGACAAGTGCCTATTCCGATTATGTATCCGCTGGACATAAGAAGTCCTTCGGAGAGCTTTCGCGTATCAAATATATATCTCGCGGTCTCGATTTCCTCACCGTTTTTATAAGTGGCGACAAGAACAAATCTTGAATTTGAGGGGAGTCCCTTGATCACTCTGTCTGTTATCGCGAGCTCCCTTATAAGTGTCTCACCGTCGTATACGCCAAGCGAGAGTATCTCTTTTGTTCCCTCAAAATCTTCCTTCCATATAGGTGTGATATTTACGTCAAATCCTGTGAGCAAAATATCAAATCCGAGAAATGACTCAGCTCTGCCTACCATAACCTCAATGGTACGCTCACCGTCCATCTTGACGTCCTTGATCTCCTCTCCGTCAACGTATTTAATAGCGTCGATGGTATACTGCATAACGCCCTCAATGTCTCCAACGTTACACTTCAATATAAGCGTTTCAAGGTCAGAGCCATCTTCAAACATATATGAAGAATATTTGACTTCATTGAGAGTGAAGGAAAGTATCTCAAATTTGTCGGGGTTGGAGATATGAACGTATATGTAGATATCCTCTCCGGGCATTGCATAATACGGGCCGCCTGTTATTTCAGGTGTTGTTCCGTTATTATTCTTTGTATTGCCGTAGTGATTTCCATTATTTCCGTTATTGCCGCTGAGGAATATCGGATTTGCCTTGAGTGCATTGCTACCTATCGGCAATGAGAGTCTATCGTACGTACCAACGTCATCCGCCCGAGCACTCACCACAGGAGCGTCGTTTGAAAGCGTCATACCGAGATATACGGGTGCTTGCTTTTCGTCCACGGGGGCATTAGGCCACAGAAGGATCGCTATAGTGACAGCAAGCAAAAAGCACGCTGCAGATGCGAGTATCGTCATCCACCTATTATTCTTTGGCTTCTTTCCGCGCGAGAACCAAAGCTCAAATCTCTTTTTGAGATTTTTATCAATTATATCGTCGTCTATACCAGACATTACGTCAAGAGCAAAATCCTGCTTTTTACGCATTGTAGTACCCCTCCTTTATAAGACGCTCCTTGAGCCCTTCTCTTATAGTGGTAAGCTCCCTGAACACCGTGCTCTCACCTACATGAAGCATATCGGCAATATCCGTTATTTTATCCGAACAATAGTAACGGCAGATAAATATAAAAGCACTTCTTTCAGATAACCCCCTCAGATATTCGCTGACTATTCTGCTCACTTCACCAACGAAATAATCCTCTTCCGCAGAAGGTGCGGCAGGCAAGCATTCTCCAAGCTCGCCAAGTGAGAGAGTCATCTCCGAGGGAATTCGCTTATCTGCGGTGTTTTTCTTATAACGTCCGACCGCGGTATTGCGCATTATCTTTGATATGAATGCCTGAAATACAGACGGTCTTGCAGGCGGAATTGTGTTCCATGTACCGAGGTATGTATCATTGAGGCACTCTTCACAGTCGAGATTATCGTGAAGGATATTATAAGCTATCGTGAAAAGATAATGCTTATATTTCTTATCTGTTTCGGTTATCGCTTGTTCGTTTCTCGCCCAATAAAGCTCAATTATTTCTTCGTCCTTGAGCACTGCGCGAAGTTTTTCTTTGTGGTCATTATTCATGTCTTTTCCTCCATATCAGATGGGCAGTTTATAGTCCCCTCACTATTAAAGTAAGTTTTTCTTCAAAAAACTGTCATCTTTTTGGAAATTTTGTCATTATTTTTATTTTAACAGAAAAAAACAAAAAAACAAGCCCCTCAAAGAGAGACTTGTTTCATTTTATCATATAATCATATTCCTATCTGCTCAAATTTTCCGTTTTTCATAACGGTAAGCTCGCGGACTCCACAGCTCTTTGCATATTCGGTCGCCTCATCGAAATAAAACATAACGTTCTCAGGCGAGTGGGTGTCGCTATTTAACATAATTCTACCGCCATGCTCGACAATATAACGAAGTATAAAATCGTCGGGATATGGTCTCGTTCTGTATCCGCGCGAAATTCCGCCTGTATTTATCTCGAATATTTTATCCTTTGTGAGGAGATATTCGAGTGCTTCAAGCGCTATATTTCTATATCTTTTATCAGTGAAATCGAAGATGTCTCCGCGCTCGTTAAACTTCATTATAAGATCAAAATGACCTATTATATCGCATCTTGTTTTTTCGCAAAGCGTGTACATATACTCGTAGTAATCGCGTACAAGCGCCAACGCATCACCACCGTAAAGTGTATTTATACACTCCTTCAGCTCCGCCACACTGATATCCGTGGCAAAGACTACTCCGTCCTTTTCTACCTGGTGCACAGAGCCTATAACGTAGTCAAACTCGGAATTATCAAAATCCGACATGTAGTCGTACTCTATACCCGTATAGACCTCTATTCTGTCACCGTATTTCTCTCGGAGCGCTCTGGTCTCTGCAATATAGGACTTCATTCCATCGGGAGTCATATACCAGTCCTGTCCGAGGTCGAGCGGAGAGTGACCCGAAAAGCCGTAAACCTCACAGCCCGCCTTTATCGCGCCAAGCAGCATTTGTTCTGCGGTAGCGCTTCCGTCACAGTAGTTTGTGTGCGTGTGAATATCACAAAGCGGCTTCATTTTGTCATCTTCTCCTGCTTTATTTTTTTGTCGATAACATGTCTTGAAGCAAGCTCGCGCTTGATATCCTCAAGAGAGATGCCCATTTCTATCATAAGCACCATAACGTGATATACGAGGTCGGAGATCTCGTATATGGTCTCTGCCTTATCGTCTGCCTTGCCCGCGATTATTACCTCGGTGCATTCCTCACCGACCTTTTTGAGTATCTTATCTATTCCCTTATCAAAGAGATAGGTAGTATAAGAGCCTTCCTTGCGCTCGGTCTTTCTGCCCTTTATGAGCTCCATAAGAGCGTCGAGTGAAAAATCCGCGATAGTATCGCTCTCAAAAACGTAGTCGTTGAAGCAGGAGTCTGTTCCCTTATGGCAAGCGGGGCCGTCCTTGCGAACGAGAACTGTAAGGGCGTCCTTATCGCAGTCGGTCATGATATTGACTATGTGCTGTCTGTTACCCGAGGTCTCACCCTTGCGCCAAAGCTCCTGACGTGATCTTGACCAGAAGCAGGTCATCTCTTCTTTTATGCTTATTTCAAGGCTTTCTTTATTCATATAAGCCACGGTGAGTACCTTTCTTGAATCAACGTCAACCACCACCGCGGGAATAAGCCCTTTATCGTCAAATTTAAGTTCTTCTATTTTTATCATTGTATCCTCCCTTGAGTTATACTCTCACATTTATTCCCTCATTCAAAAGCGTTGCCTTGAGATCCTTTATCTCCACCTCGCCGAAGTGGAAGATGGATGCCGCAAGTCCCGCATCTACCTTCGGTATCGCATTAAAGAGCGTGACAAAATGCTCCTTGCACCCTGCACCGCCCGATGCGATAACAGGTACGTTTACGGCATTGCACACCGCGTCAAGCATTTCAAGGTCAAAGCCGCCCTTGACACCGTCGGTATCTATACTGTTGAGCACTATCTCGCCCGCGCCCGATGCGACACCGCGCTTTATCCACTCGATAGCGTCGATTCCGGTATCCTCTCGTCCGCCCTTGGCAAACACAGAGAATTTTCCGCCAACGCGCTTTGCGTCAACCGAGAGCACCACGCACTGGTCTCCGTATTTTCTTGCCGCCTCACCTATAAGCGAGGGATCGCGGATAGCTCCGGAATTCACGCTGACCTTGTCCGCGCCGCACTTGAGCACTCTGTCAAAGTCATCAAGCGTGTTTATACCGCCACCGACCGTGAGAGGTATGAATATCGTTCTTGCCACCTCGCAGAGTATGTCGGTAAAGAGGGCTCTGCCCTCGTAGGATGCAGTGATATCGTAAAATACTAGCTCGTCCGCTCCATTGTCACTGTAGTATTTTGCAAGGCTTACAGGCGATGAAACGTCCGCAAGTCCTAAAAAGTTCACGCCCTTTACCACTCGTCCGTTTTTAACGTCGAGACAAGGAATTATTCTCTTAGTTATCATAAAGCCGCCTCCCTCGCTACAGAGAGCGCTTCGGTGAGGTCGATATTGCCTGTATAAAGTGCTTTACCAAGTATCGCACCGTACATATTCATCTCTGAAAGTCGTCTGATATCGTCAAGCGTTGAAACACCGCCCGATGCCGTTATATTCATATTAAAACGCGCGGAAAGCTCGGCATAAAGCTCAAGATTAGTGCCCGCGAGAAGACCGTCCTTTGAGATGTCGGTGCAGATTATCGTATCAACACCAAGCTTTGCAAGCTTTTCGCAAAAATCAAAGCAAGTGAGCGACGAGGTCTCTCTCCACCCCTTTATCGCCACCGCGCCGTCCTTTATATCAACGCCGACCGCTATTTTGTTGCCGTATTTCTCGACCGCTGCAGAAAGAAAGTCCGGATCTGTCACCGCCGCTGTGCCGATGATAACTCTCTTTGCGCCGACCTCTACGTATTTCTCGACAGTCTCCATCGAACGTATGCCGCCGCCCACCTCAACGAAAAGCGAGGTGTTCTCTATTATCGCCGCTATTGTATCTATATTGGCAAGTGTACCGTCGCGCGCGCCCTCAAGGTCTACAAGGTGAAGATATTTCGCCCCACACTCCTCAAAGTATTTTGCTACGCTCACGGGGGCATCGCTATAAACTGTCATTTTATCGTAATCGCCCTTGACAAGACGGACCGCCTTTCCGCCTATGAGGTCGATTGCAGGAAATAAATTCATTCTGTCCTCCAAAATTATATCTCGCAAAAAGCTCGAAGGATATTAAGTCCAACCTCTCCGCTCTTTTCGGGGTGGAACTGTGTGCCGTAAACATTTCCGCTTGCCACCGCCGCGGTTATCTCTGCTCCGTACTCGGTAGTCGCTATGAGCGAGTCCTCACAGTCAGCTCCGTAATAGGAATGCACAAAATACACAAAATCACCCTCGTTTATATACTTGAAAAGCTCACATCTCTCGCCCTTGAATTTGAGCGCGTTCCAGCCTATCTGCGGTATTTTGAGATCCGCGGGGAGTATGTCTCTCATAGGCTTTACAGACCCCTTAATAAGTCCGAGGCCCTTGTGCTCGCCATATTCATAGCTGCACTCAAAAAGCATCTGCATTCCAAGGCAAATGCCAAGGAGCGGTTTTCCGCTCTTTGCTTCCTCGATAACAACTTTATCGAGCCCGCTGTCAGCGAGCTTTTTTGCGGCATCCGCAAATGCTCCGACACCGGGAAGAATTATCCTGTCAGCTCTCTTTATCTCGTCAACGTCAGACGTAAGCTTCGCGTCAGCACCGAGATAAGCAAATGAGCTGACGAGAGAAAAAAGATTTCCAACACCGTAATCTACTATTGCTATCATACTATCATACCCTTTGTAGAGGGGATCTCTCCTCTTCTTTTCTCGTCTATAGAGGCAGCCGCTCCGAGCACTCTGCCGAGCGCCTTGAACACTCCCTCAACGATGTGGTGAGAGTTTTTGCCGTCAAGCTGTCTTACGTGGAGCGCAAGCTTTGCATTTCTTGTAAACGCGATAAGAAACTCCTCAACAAGCTCGGTATCAAAGCTACCTATTCTCTGCGCGGGAATATCGAGCTTGCAGCAAAGAGTATCACGTCCACATATATCAACAGCGCAAAGAATGAGCGCTTCGTCCATAGGGAGAATTATATCCCCGTATCTGACGATACCCGCGCAGTCGCCAAGTGCCTCTGCAAAAGCCTTACCAAGACAAATGCCTATATCCTCTACGCTGTGGTGATCGTCAACGTATGTATCTCCCTTGCAATCAACTGTGAGATCAAATCTCGCGTGCTTTGCAAAGAGGGTGAGCATATGATCCATAAAACCGCAACCGCTGTTTATTTTGCTCTCGCCCTTGCCGTCGAGGTTAAGGGTAAGTGCGATATCGGTCTCCGCCGTCTTTCTTTTTATATCGCTTGTTCTCATATCTGTTCCTTTCAGTCTATTGCGAGGATCTCCCCGACCGCTCTCAAAAACGCGCTCATCTCCTCATCTGTACCTATCGTTATCCTGTTAAAGTCCTTAATGCTTTCCTTTGTGAAATGGCGTATCAGTATGCCGCGTGATTTAAGCTCAAGATAAAGCTGCTCACCGCTCATCTTCGGGGTTTTTGCAAAGATGAAGTTTGCCGAGGAATCGAGCACCTCAAAGCCCCATGATCTGAGGGTATCTGTGACATTTTCTCTGGTCTTCGCTATTATCTTGCAATTTTCCATATAATAGCTGTTGTCCTCTATCGCGCGACATCCCGCTATCATTGAGAGTCTGTTGATATTATAAGGATTTGTGGAGTATTTGATCTTCTCAAGATCGGCTATAAGCTCGGCAGATCCTATCGCAAAGCCAAGTCTCGCTCCCGCGAGAGAATAAGACTTTGAAAATGTGCGGACCACGAGAAGATTATCGTATTTCGCAACAAGTCCCACGGCACTCTCGCCGCCAAAATCCACGTATGCCTCGTCGATAAGAACGAAATTGTCGGGATTTGACTTGACTATCGCCTCTACCTCATCGCGTGTGAGGGCAAGTCCCGTAGGAGCGTTGGGGTTTGCAATAACGATGTTCTTGCCGATACCTATGTAGTCGTTTACGTTTATAGAAAAGTCGTCCATGAGCGGTATCTCTTTATATTCAGATCCGTGAAGTTCGGCATACACCTTGTAAAATCCGTAGCTTATGTTCGGAAATACAACGCCCTGCTCTCCCTCTCCGCAAAATGCCATAAAGGAAAAGTTCAGTATATCGTCGGATCCGTTGGACACAAATACGTTTTTCTTCTCATATCCGAAAAGCTTTGCAAGTCTGCCCTTGAGCTCGCTCGCATCGGGATCGGGATAAAGCTTGAGCGCTTTTACGCTCTCCGCATTTATCGCTTCAACGACTCTCTCCGACGGAGGAAATGGAGACTCGTTTGTATTAAGTTTTATATACTTCATATCCTTGGGCTGCTCACCCGGGGTGTACTCCTCAAGGCTTTTGTATCTTTCTTTGAGATAACGGCTCATCTTTGGCTCCTGTTTACTCTTTATTCTTTTTCTCCGCGCGGATCACGGCACTCGCTGCATGTGCTGTGAGTCCTTCCTTTTTAGCGAAATACTCAACGTCGCGGCACACCTTTGAGAGCGCGCTCTCGGTGTAGTATGTGAACTGCGACTTCTTTACGAAATCATCTACCGACAAGGGACTTGAAAATCTTGCTGTACCGCTTGTGGGAAGTGTGTGGTTAGGTCCTGCGAAATAGTCACCGAGCGCCTCGGGACAGTTCTTTCCCATAAATATCGAGCCTGCATTTTTGATCTTTGCAAGCATATCAAAGGGCGCATCAACGCAAAGCTCAAGGTGCTCGGGAGCTATTCTGTTGGCAACGTCTATAGCCGCCTCAAGATCCTCTGCTATGATTATCTTTCCGTTGTTGTCTATCGATTCTCTCGCGATATCAGCTCTTGAAAGCGTGGGAATTATACGCTCAAGCGACTCGCTGACAGCGTATGCCAGCTCCTTGCTGTCGGTAACGAGCACCGCACTTGCAAGTCTGTCGTGCTCTGCCTGAGAAAGAAGATCTGTCGCTACCACGTCAGCATCACAAGTTCCGTCCGCAAGCACCATTATCTCGCTCGGTCCTGCTATCATATCAATAGCTACGACACCGAACACCTGTCGCTTTGCCTCTGCAACGAACGCATTTCCGGGACCTACTATCTTATCCACCTGAGGAATGCTCTCGGTTCCGTAAGCCAGCGCGGCTACCGCCTGCGCACCACCGACCTTAAACACTCTATCAACACCTGCGATCTTTGCCGCCGCAAGTATTGCGGGATTTACCTTTCCGTTTGCGGAGGGGGGAGTTACCATTACTATCTGCTCGCAACCCGCGATCTTTGCGGGGATACAGTTCATAAGAACAGACGAGGGATATGCCGCCGTGCCGCCGGGAACGTAAAGTCCAACGCGCTCGATAGGCATTACCTTTTGTCCCATAACGACACCGTCGTCACTTGTTATCACAAAGCTGTTCTTTACTTGCTTTGAGTGGAATGCCCAGATATTTTCTGCCGCGCGCTTCATTATGTCCTTGAACCCATCCTCAACGAGTGCATAGGCTTCCTCTATCTCTGCCTCGCTGACCTCAAGTGCGTCAAGCTTAGCCTTATCAAAGCGCTCGCAGTACTCAAGCACCGCCGCATCTCCGTTTGCTCTGACATTTGCGATTATATCGGATACTATGCCTGCTACGTCAACCTTTGGTGTAACTCTGGCAAAGATCTCGCTATCCGAGACTTCTCCGTATTTGTATATCTTTATCATAAGTAAGTCCTCTTTTGCCAATCACTTATCGGCTTTCTTTATCTCTCTTGTTATTCTGTCGCACATCTCGGTTATTCTATCGTTTTTGAACTTATAGCTTACCTTGTTTGCGACGAGTCTTGCGCTGATATCAACTATAGTTTCTCTCGGCTCAAGATCGTTTTCGTAAAGAGTTTTTCCCGTCTCTACTATATCCACGATAACGTCGGAAAGATTGAGTATGGGAGCAAGCTCTATAGAGCCGTTGAGCTTGATTATATCTATCTCGCGGCTCTGCGAGTTATAATATCTCTTCGCGATATTTGGAAACTTTGTTGCAACTCTGAGCGTTCTGTCTCTGTTGTCAGAAAAGTCCTTTTTGCAGGCAACCGCCATTCTGCACTTGCCCATCTCAAGATCGGCAAGCTCGTATATATTGGGGGAGTATTCAAGTATTATATCGCGTCCCGCGATTCCAATATCCGCAGCTCCTCGCTCTACGTAGATAACTACGTCAGAGGGCTTTACCCAGAAATATCTGACACCGATCTCGGGGTTCTCAAATATGAGCTTTCTGTTTTCCTCGTGGATCGAGGGACAAGCGTATCCCGCCGACTCAAATACACGGTAGGCGCGCTCTCCGAGTCTGCCCTTGGGAAGAGCTATATTTATCATCTCTTTCATTTGCACGCACCCCTCTCCGAGCACGCAATGTGTTCTCTGCATTTTATATTTTCAGCTGCGCCACACTCTACTCTGACGCTCTTGCCTTCGGCTCTGAGCTTATCAGCAAGTTCAAAAACAGATGTGATATCTGCGTTGTCATCATAAGTCAGAAGCGTATCTACATCATACTGGGCGCTGTCCTTTGAAAGTCTCGCAAGCATATCAAGATATACCGCAAAGCCTATAGCTCCCGCATTCTTGCCCATCTTTGCCATAAGGCTGTCATAGCGTCCGCCCGAGAGCACACCGTCAGGAATACAGTTTACGAATCCCTTAAAGGTAATGCCTGTGTAATAGTTCATATCGTTGACAGTTGAGAAATCAAGATACACCTTATCAACTTTGCCCGTATTCTGTAAGCACTCGCATATGCTACAAAGCTCTCTATACGCCGCGCGCATCTTATCTGTGTCAAGTATATCCTTTATCTCCTCAAGCGCCACGCTGACAGGAGCATAAAGAGACGTGATCTTGCAAATTGATTCAGCCTTATCCTTAGACACGCCTATCTTTTCGCAAAGGTCTTTGATCGCAGGCGTGTTTTTGTTCTCTATAAAGCCTAAAAGCGCCTCGGTATCCTCAGCACTTGCATCAAGTGACTCAAGAAGTCCGCTTATAAGTCCCATGTGCGATATATCAAGGATGTTCTCCTCTGAAATAAGGTCAAGGCTCTTCTGCGCGAGAGTTATCACTTCACACATCGTATATGTATCTATCTTTCCGATACACTCAAGACCTATCTGCATTATCTCGCGAAATCCGTCAGCTGAGGCGGATGTTCTGTAAACGTTCTCGTTGTAATAGAGCTTGTGCGTCTCGTCCTTGGATTTACCGAGGTTCTTTATTATAGAAAGCGTAACGTCAGGCTTGAGCGCCATGAGTCTGCCATCTGTATCTGTAAAGGTGAGGATATTCTCGCTTATAAGAAAGCTTTTGTTTCTCGCGTAGAGATCGTATTCCTCGAATTTGCTGACCTTGTAGCGAAGATATCCGAAGCTGCTGTAAAGCTCTCGCAGAGCGAATACCGCACTCTCCTCACCGGTCAATATTTTTCCTGATACACTCATTGATCTTCTCCCTTGAGCTTTTCGAGCATCTTCGCATATCCACCCGATCCGTAGTTATATGAACGGTTGACTCTGCTTATAGTAGCCGTGCTAGCCCCTGTTTCCTCAACGATCTTGTTATAGACAGTCTGCTCCGAGAGAAGCTTTGCGACCATAAGTCTCTGCGCGATATCCGCCATCTCCTTTCTGGTCATTATATCCTCGAGAAAGTTGATGCATTCCTCTTCATCTTTTATGGCTATCAATGCCTTTACAAGCAATCTGAAGCCTTCGTTTTCGTAAAAATCCATAGTACCCTCCGGTTTTTGTTTTAACACTTTAATATGATAACACACTAAAGCGAGGCTGTCAATACTTTTTTGCGATTTTTTGCTAGTTTTATTCTATATTCCCAATTTTAGTTATATTACGAATAAAAAAGAAGTAGGGCCGCTGTCCGTGACACTAAACGTCAACGAAACAACAGCCCAAAAACTCTTACATCAACGCTCTCTCCAGCCAAACAAGTCCGATACCCATAGCATCATAAAGTCCCTTTTTAGAACCCTGATTCTTTATATCAGAAGAGTTCTTGGGATTTATTACCTGAATGAAAATATCGTCGGGAACGTTTACCCCGCCCTCGGATCTGTAAGACATTATCTCAAGGACAAGAATGTATTTATCCGTCATATTGCCGTAGCAAATCGTATCACCCTCACGTACGAGCGGCTTACCCTTGTACTCAAGGTATTTTCCGCCTACAAGAGTCTTTTCTTCTGCCATCTCTGTTTCCTCCGTTCATTTTATTTTCTCTTAAACATTATACCTTAATATTTTATCACACAAAACACGGAAAGTCAAGGAATATACCAAGAAACTCTAATATTTATTTTGAAAAGTCGCTTTTGTTTACATTGTGTTCAAAAATAACGTGTATAATTATATGTAAAGTTATGTCTATTTAAGATCTTAACATGAAGATTCTTTTAAAAAGGTGATATATAATGAAAAATTCAACTTTCGGCAAGGGTGCTTTTGTCACCACCCTTATCAGCACTACCGCGGTAGGCGTGATACTCAGAACTCTCAGCCTTTTTTTGTATTTTAACGTAAGCACAGAATATTATGAGAGCTCCGCTATACTCCCGAAGATCACACATATCTTTTTCTTTGTAGCGGTACTCGGCTTTATCTTACTTGCCTTTGCCACGGCAAAAAACATATACGTGAAAGAATTTGACGAGAATAAAGATCCTACAAAAACGGTTCTTTTATCCGTTCTCGCTATCGCGGTACTCGTATTTGTCGTTGCAAAGTCCTATTTCAACGTATTCGTTCCTATGAACGCACCGAACAAAATCCTCCTTCACATGAGCGCTATTTTCTGTATGCTTCTTTTGACAGCTCTTTCAAGAATGGCGCTTGGAACTCCGAAAAAAGGATTTTATCTTTTTACTCTTTCCTCATCCTTTTTCCTCACTGCGGTTTCCTCTCTCCCCGCACTCATCTCGCAGATATTTATTGAAGTTCACAGAGTGGATCTCTATTTTTATTTTGACATACTGATGCTCGTCGCATTCACCTTGTGCGCGATAAACCTCATCTCTCTCTTAAAGCAGAAGAGCGAAGAAACAGCAGAAGACACCGAAGACGGTACTAACGAATAAGAAAGGAGCGACCCCTATGAAGGCAGATTTCAGAATCCAGTGGCTACACAAAAAGCTATGCGAAAACTGCTACCCCAACGCTATGCGCCTTGCGGAAAAGTTCAATATATCTCACAGACAGGCGCAAAGAGATATAGACTTTTTAAAGAAAGAACTCGGCGCTCCCCTTAAATACAGCAACTCACAGAAGGGCTTTTACTACAATGCCCCTTTCTCTCTCCCCGCACTCGTTACGTCCGAGGCGGACTCCGAGTATATCGACACAATAAACACATCTATGGGCTACGCAGGACCTTCTGCGAAGCAAACAGCACTGCAGCTTCATATCCCCTACTCTGCGACCGTTGAGATAAAAGACAAGCTGACTGTTATGAATATGCGTCCTTTTATAAGCGCGCAAAGAGCAAAAAATCTTTACGAGTGCGAATTTCAAAGCGTAGAGATGTTTCTCGGTGCTATTACGGCTATGGAATCGGATATAAAGATAGTTTCTCCCGAATGGCTCAGAAACAAAATAGTAGCTATGGCGGAGAGAATCCTAAAAAACAATAAGAGCTGAAATTTTTTATATTTTTTTGCAAAAAACTATTGACAAAGAAAATCTTTTGTGGTATCATATTACACGTTATCCAAAGACAGCAGGTTCCAGTAAAAGCTTAGCTATCCTGCCGAGGAGAGATTTTAAATAATTTTTGTTTATGTCTTTCTTCATGCAGAGCTATGCCTACGCTGAAGAAAGATTTTTTATTTCCTGCTTATTTTCACATAGGAGGTGAAAAAAACATGCCAAGCAAATCAATTCTTGAACAGAAGCAGGCCGTTGTTGCAGACCTCGCCGAAAT
>JAZOLL010000061.1:0-17918 GCA_045653105.1 Eubacteriales bacterium | reverse complement strand
CAGTAGGTATCGATGATCTGGAGTGCACTCATAAGAATGAAGCTTGTTACGGCTGTAACTGTCTGGTGGAACATAAGAGATGTTCTGATGAGTCGGAACATTCCTCCGCCACCGGGGAATTTGATCTTCGCCATAGCATATGCTGCAAGCGAGGAGATGAAAAGGTTACCAAAGGTACCCGCAACTGTGGTGAATACTGTGTTGAATATGTATCTCGTGAAAGGAACTACCGAGGTATCCATAAGTGAGAAGAGGTCTGAATAGTTCTTCAGAGTAGGCTTCATAACGTAGAATCTCGGAGGGAACATCCAAAGCTCGTCAAGAGGCTTGAGAGACTGGATAACAACATAGTACATAGGAAGGAACATAAATACACCGAGTATCGCGAGAACGATAGTAATACCGATGTCTCCTCCTTTTGAACGGGCGAGGACGACTTTATGTTTTCTTGTTCTTAACTTTGCCATATTATTCGCCCACCTTTGAAATAATCTTTTTAACGAGCATATTAGCACCTATCATTACAAGGAACAATACGACCGCTATCGTTGAAGAGTAACCGATCTCAAATCTCATAGATCCGTAGTCTTCAAGATGGTGCATTATCGTGTGCGCCGCGTAGTCAACAGACGGGAATCCGCAGAGCGCGGTAACTATTCCACCGAAGCCGAAAGCTCCTGTGATAGCCATGATAGCACCGAACATAAGCTGAGGCTTCATGCTGGGGAGAACGATGTACCAGAGTTCCTGCCATCTGTTCTTGATTCCGTCAACAGCGCCCGCCTCATAAAGGGCTCTGTCAACACCCTGAAGTCCTGCGATAAAGGACAGGAAGGATGTACCGAGCGAGGTCCAGAGGGCAACTACGATACAAAGAGGCATTACGTAATCCGCATCCTGGAAGAACGCTATCGGTGTTGTTACGATTCCGAGTTTTAAGAGCCAAGCGTTTACCCAACCGTAAGCGTCACCCGAGAAGAGTGTTGCCCATACGAGGTATACCTGACCGGATATAGAAGGTGCGTAGAAGACGAGAGTTACGATAGCTCTTATCTTCGGAGAAAGTTCATTGATGAACCACGCGACCATGAATGACATAATGTACGATACAGGTCCGACTATCGCCGCGAATATAAGCGTATTCTTTGCTGCGATAAGGAAGATGTCATCGTCAAGGAACAATCTGATATAGTTGTCGAAGTAAACTATATTAGGAAGTTCAAGCATGTTAAAGTCCGTAAAGCTTATGAAGATCGAAAGCACAACGGGAATGACTGTAAAGCACGTAAAGATAAGCATATAAGGTGCAACCATAAGATATGCGACCCAGTTACGCTTCATTTCCTTCAGTGTCCACTGAAGCTTTGACATATCCTTACGCGAAACAGCTTTTTTCTTTGCTGTTTTTTCTGACATTTGATTCTTCTCTCCTTCCTTATAGATTATTTGTACGCTTCGTAAGATTCAAGTGCGTTTGCCGCGCTTCTGAGATATCCGATAGCGCTTGCAAAGAGACTTGCATCTGCCTGCTCAAGTGCTATAGCAGCGCCTCGGAGTGAAGCAAAGTCTTCTGTCTTGCCTTCCTTCATCGCAGCTATTGCTCTGTTGTAAACATCGTCGTAAGCCGACTTATATGCGGAATTCGACTTAGCCGCCTCAAGTGCCTCGCCGGCCTGTCTCATACGCTTCTGTGCAAGTGTCTGACCTACGTAATCAAGTACTTCAAGGTCGAACTCTGCACGTTTTCTTGTTATTTCCTTATTAATAGTAGTAATGTAGCTCTGGAGCTCTGTTACAGGGTCTGCATTCTCGTTGTAAGCAGCGAGGAATGCGAAGTTGGTGTAACGGTCTATAATATAGCTTCCGGGGTAGTTAGGAATAGATGCGAGCATTCCGAACTGATCGCTGAGCTGTTCGTACTCTGCGTGTGTCCAAGGCATTGCCTCGAGAGCACTCATATTAGCTGTCGGGTGCTTTGCGGAAGGACCGATAAGCGCAACCATCTCGTTAGAGTAGTCTGCCTGACACTGAGCGCCTGTGTACCACTTCATGAACTCCCAAGCTCCTGCCTCATCCTTACAGCCTGTGATCATTACGACCGCGGATACGATAGAAACCGCAAGTCTGTTGATATCGCCGTTCTCATCAGCATATCCGGGCATCGGATAGAAGCTCCAGAGACCTTCGATCTCGGTTGCGAATACCTTGAGCTGGTTGTATGTTGTGGTGTATGCGGAGAAGCCTATAGGCATCTCACCTGTTCTGAAACGGTTTGCAAAGTCGTAAACATAGGGGAAGGAGTACATTGTGTACATGTTACACATTGTATTGAAAGCATCAAGTGCTACGTTGGAGTCGAGGTTGATTCTCATTCCGTCGTCAGCATAGAGCTCTCCGTTCATCTGATAGAGGAATACCTTATAGTCGGTATGCATACCGATCTCCATGTTGTTAGCCTGAAGTATCGGGATCGCCTCAAGAACGTCATCCCAAGTTTCGGGAGTCTTGATTCCAAGGTCTGCAAGAACGTCGTTACGAACGAACATCATATTAAAGAGCTGCTGCTCGGGAAGTCCGTAGTACTTGAAATCGCCTTCAGAATCCTCGATACCGAGAACAAGCATTGCAGCCTCATTGAACTGTGCCTTGTTGTTTACGATCGGGTTGCCGTCAGCATCATATATTTTATTGAAGTTTTCGTCTGCCTGATAGTAGAGCGCCATATCTCTGAATCCGGGCATATCCTGGATCGGAACGAGCGCGCCTCTGATCGCGTAGTTGATAACGTCGGACTGACCAAGACCGATATAAACATCAGGTCCCATTCCGGAAAGGATCGAAGGCAAGAGCGTTCCGGCAGAAACGAGCTTGAGGTCAACAGCTACGTTTGTAGCAGGTGTGAAGTCGTTGTTTACAAGGCTTCTGATAACCTGAGACTGGTCACGACCGTACGCGAGCCATACCTCAACAGAGTTTTCAGAGTCAACTTCAACCATAGCACCCATTCTGTCATAGTTTCTGAAGAAGCTCTTTATGAATCTTGTTATTTCATAAATGAGGGATTTCCAGAATCCTGCCTCAGCCTCAGGAAGAGGCTCGCTAGCGCCCTGAACAGAGAGGAAGTCGAGCTGGAGGGGCTGTGTCTTAGCATCTCCGAGCCAAGTACCGAGAGAACCGATATTTGTCTTGAGCTGCTCAAGGTTAGCCGCAACCTTAGACTCGTCAGTACCCATGGTTCTGAGCGTTCTCGCGATATCCTCAAGAGTAGCTGTCATCGAGCTCTTATCGCCTGCAACCTTGATAAGGTCAGCAGAAACCGCCTCAAGCGCGATAGCCTGTCTTACGAGGTCCATCATAACGTCGGGCATGATTCTGTTGAATCCGTAGTCACGGTATTCGTCAGGGTTGGAGCCTGTGAGCTTAAGTATCTCAAGGTAATCCGCGTTTATCGAGTCAAGAGAGGTCTGAACTCTATTTACAATATCGCCCATGCTTCCAAGAGCGACTTCGATCTTAATTGTATAGACAACGCCTTCCTCAAAGTAGAACTGGAATCCGTCTACATTTCCGTCGTCAAGCGGTTCGGACTGCCAATCCGAAGAAAATCCAAAGCGAAGGTTATTAGCTTCAGCAAAAGGAATACCGTTATAGTATCCAAGATCTCCCTGTGCTACAGACGCATCACTGTAGAGGTAGATAGCTCTGGATGTAAACATACCGTCGAGAAGTGCCTGACGGTAGCGAGCCGCGATCTCATAGAATCCACGAGAGCCTACAGTGAACTTATATGTTATCCACTGTCCCGCGCTCTGCCATTTCTCTCCACCAACAACGTTAAGTACAGTTCTGTCGGTTGCTGTAGGAGATGTGATAGCGCTCGTTCTATCCTCAACGGGATATATTGTCTGCGAAGAAGCCGCATAGAAGAACTCAGACTCGATCTTGACCTTATCCTTGCCTTCGGGAACCTCTCCGCCAAACTTTTCCGCGTACTGCGCCTTTACTGCCGCGAGATAGCTCTCATAGCTTGCAGTATCGGTAACAGGAACAAGACGGATAGCGCCTATTACGAGAGGCTCATTTACACCCTCGAGAGAAATAGTCACCTTACCATTTTCATCAGGTGTGCACGCGAACACGAAGGGCTCCTGATAAAATCCGTTAACATCCTTAAATTCATAAGTGGTCCACTCGGGAGCCTGAAGAAGTGTGGAACGGATCTCGTTCTTATCGATATCCTCGACAAAGAAACGGAGAAGCTGGGAGTCTGTTATCTTCGAGATATCCTGGCTCCAAACGTCGGGCGCCTTATATACGATATAAGTACCGTCAGCTCTTTCCTCTTTTGTCGCCGCAATGCCCGCCTGTGCCGCCTTAGTCAGATAATCATCTGCGCTCTCTCCCTCGGGAACAAGGAATGCAGCATTAGCGTAGTCATTTTTCCATATCTTAGAGACCACAAGCGTTCTCGCCTCGGAGAAAGGAACCATACCGTTTATGGTAAACACTCTTTCGACCGCAGCGCTCTTGCCTTCTACGGGGTAGCACTCGATAACGAGGTTGTACTTAGCCGCAGATGTGATCGCATCGGTAGTAAAGGATATCGTTCCGACGCTGGGAGAAAGCACGCCTGTCCTTCCGCCCCATTCGCCCATATAAGCGATAACGTTCGCCTTCTTATCGGCATCAGTCACCACCGAATCCTTATTGTATGTTACGCCGTTTAACGTGAATTCGTAACTGTCCACGGGAACATCGACAGCCTCTGTCGCATTGGGAACTCCTGCATTCTCCGCAAGATACTGAGCATAAGAGCCCAGATCAAGCAACGTACTGGGCGAACCGCCCGCACGCGCGGAGTCCGCTGACGCAGCGCTAACGCTTACGCCACCGCAAAGCAGAAATACCAAAGTGAGCACAAGTGCCGTTATTCTTTGAAATTTCGTCCTTCTCATTGTAAATTTCCTCCTGCTGAATTTGATTTGGCGTCACGAGGGAAGGTACGTGACCACCTCGGCTTTTCGCGCGATCGCGCGTCGGGGCGCACACCGTCGGCATACGGCAAGCGACTCGAGAGCCGAATAATAACCAGCGCCATATAGCACTGTTAAAAGGCCTCACGCCCAAGAGGGCGCTTTTGCCTTATAATCATAATGGTATCTTACCACAAGCCCACTGAAAAGTCAAGGAAAAAGCTCATCAAAAAGCACGGCAAGCCCTTTGTTTTTCGGGCTTTTCAGAGACAAGAAATTAGAGACAGATTCTCTACTTCGTCATTTTTACATTCGACTTTCCGTAGCTCTGCCCTAGGTAAATTGAATTTACTATATTTTGCGCAATTCTTTCTGTGTCAAGACGTTTTTGTGCAACATGTCAAGACCTTACACCCTTAACAGGCGTTTGTTTTTTAAAGGTAAATTTAAATTACCCTCCGCCTTTTCGCAAAAATCCACACCCCAAAAAAGTTGCACAGCCATTTGTGCAATTATGCCAAAATATGAACGTTTTTTTCTACGTTTCGAAAATGGCTTTTTTTCGCGATTTTTCATCTTATAAATAAATTTCGCCTCTATTTTTCCAGGTATTCCCTTTTAAATACTTTTTTACCTTATTTTGCCATATGCCAAACAGAACCTCAAAACAACACAAAAAAGACCGCCATTGCCACCGAAAGATCGGCCACAAAGCGGTCTTTGTATAGTTTTTCTTATCTCAAAAAGCCGTTGACGATCTCCTCTTCAGCCTCTTTTTCGGTAAGGCCCAGCGTCATAAGCTTTATAAGCTGCTCGCCCGCTATCTTTCCGATAGCCGCCTCGTGGATAAGAGAGGCGTCAGGATCCGTCGCAAGTATCTCGGGAACCGCGGAAACATTAGCGTTGTCCATAATTATAGCGTCGCATTCCGTATGTCCGGAGCACTTGTTGTTACCCTTTATTCTGGATATGAACTGCTGTTTAGAATCGTCCTTCGCAACAGAGCGAGAAATAACGTGAGCGCCCGAATTCTCACCGTTGAGCTCCACTTCAAACTCGGTTCTCGCGAACTGTTTTCCGTGCGTCATGATCTTTTCATGAACAACTATCTTGCTATCCCCCTCAAGGACCGCCTTCGTAACCCTATCGGTAGAGTCCACGCCCTTTATCTGCGTAGTCTCCATCTCAAGATACGCGCCCGCCTTAAGGTGTGCGTAAGTCGTGGGATTCATTATATTTTCTCCCGTTCCCTCACCCGAGCCGTAATGCTTCTCAACGTACTTTACTTTTGCCCCCTCATCGAGGTAAAAAGCGTGTATTCCGCTGTGCTCGGAAGCTTCGGAGCCGCTGTTGTGTATGCCGCAACCCGCAACTATCGTAACGTCGCAGTTCGCTCCAACATGGAAATCGTTATATACAAGCTCTTTGAGGCCTGTCTGTGAAAGAAGAACAGGGATATGAATGCTCTCGTTCTTCGTATTTTCCTTGATGTATATGTCTATTCCGGGCTTGTCCTCTTTTTTAACGATACTGATGTTTTCAGAGGAGTTTTTGCCGTGCAAAGCGCCGTTTATTCTAAGAGAATACGCGCCCTGA
The DNA here is from genome assembly GCA_045653105.1 of Eubacteriales bacterium. Lineage (GTDB taxonomy): Bacteria > Bacillota > Clostridia > Oscillospirales > CAG-272 > HGM12713. The sequence goes on along the minus strand of JAZOLL010000061.1, from coordinate 11,349 downwards.
GGCACCTCATGAAGGCCCACCACCTGCTCAAGCAGCTGTTTCTGGATGCTATCCATCTATTATTCCCCTCCTTTTGTGAATTTGCAGCCGCTCTTAACGTCAAGCAGCTTAGGAAGGATCTTATCCTTCTCTCCGTAGTCCGCAACAGTGCCGCCCGACACGAGAATTATCTTGTCCGCGATGTCGAGAATTCGCTCCTGATGCGAGATGATTACTATATTTCCCTGTGTTCTCTCGTGCATAGCCTCAAACACCTTGATAAGGTTGTTAAAGCTCCAAAGATCGATGCCCGCCTCAGGCTCGTCGAACACAGAAAGCTTTGTTCCGCGGGCATTTATCATAGCTATCTCTATTCTTTTGAGCTCTCCGCCGGAAAGAGACGCGTTGACCTCGCGGTTTATATAATCTTTAGCGCAAAGGCCTACCTCCGAGAGATACTTGCAGGCATCCGCAATGCTCGTGTTTTTGCCCGCAGCAAGCGAGATAAGGTCTTTTACAGTGATACCCTTGAAGCGCACAGGCTGCTGAAAAGCATAGCTTATACCCATTTTAGCGCGCTCCGTGATACCGAGCTCTGTTATATCCTCTCCATCAAAGAGGATCTTACCGGACGTAGGCAGGATTATGCCCGCGATGAGCTTTGCCATCGTGGATTTTCCGCTGCCGTTAGGTCCTGTAATAGCGACGAATCTATCGTCGATCTTGACATTTACGTCCCGAAGTATCTCTTTTCCGGGAACAGCATAAGAAACATTTATAAATTCTAGCATAAATACCTCATTTTTGATCTATTTCGCGCAGGATCGCGCGACACCCGTCGGGTGTAGATATATTATAAACCATTTTTTGACCAATTTCAAGTAGTTTTGAAAAAATAATTGAGAATAATTATCAATAAGAGAATTTTAAGCTCGAGAAAAAAGAGCTTTCAGTCATCTCATCTCTCTAGCAATATTTCTGTGGTTTTTATTTATATGTTTTACCCTATATATCCAACATTATCAATATTTTGTCGTTTTATTCTAGTGATTATTTTTATTATGTCTTTGATATTTTGAAAACTCGCATCCGCAATAGTCCTGACGGTAAAGAGCGTACTTATCAGAGAGCTCGCAGGAGCGTTTATAACCATTTTTCTTTTTAAAATCAGAAAACAGATACTTCACCCCATAGGCCTCAGAAAGCTCCGCGCCGATCTCATTGAGCTTTCGGCTGTTCTTGTAAGGACTTATTGATAGCGTGGTCGTAAAATAATCAAATCCGCCCTCCGCGGCAAATCTCGCAGAACGCTCAAGGCGAAGCCTGTAACAACGCATACAGCGCTCCCCTCCTTCACTCTCCCCTTCAAGTCCTTTGACTATATTGTAAAATTCATCACTATTATATTTTTCGCTTATGATCTTAACATCACCCGCAGGAAGCATCTCGCGTACAAGTCTTCCAAGCTCGTCACATCTGTAGGCATACTCCTCTTCGGGGGATATGTTGGGGTTGTAAAAATACAAGGTTATATCAAAAATGCTCGACAAATACTCAAGCACATAGCTCGAACAGGGCGCACAGCACGCGTGGAGCAAAAGCCTCGCCCTCACACCCGTCGCCTCTATTTTCTTTATCTCTGCGTCAAGTAAGAGCTGCGCGTTCACTCCCTCAAAGCTTTTTCGGTTTATATTATTATTCATCACAATATGATCCATCCCAAAAAATTATTGCTCCTTTATTTTACCATTTTTCCCTCTCTATTACCACCCTTTTTTCAAAAATATTAAAAATTATTTTTCTGTCCTCTTTTGACATTTTTCGATATTTTCACATAAACTGAAAACGAGCGCCCCGCAAAAAGCCGTAGCGCTAAAAATCAATACAGAAAGGCAGGCAAAAAATTGCACACAGATAAAAATTATATAAGCCCTCGCGAGAGAATAAATCTCTCGCTTGCTCGCCGCGTTGCCGAAGGTTGTCCCACTCCTTTTGAGGAAAACACCACACCCACCTGTGCGTGCAACAGAAATTCAGGCAATCACTCGCGCCCCGGAAAAAGCTGGGGGCTTGAGAACTACCCGCTCGCCTCGGTCTATTCTCCGATCCAGCTTTGGCGCAATATGTACGACGAGGACACAGGATTCAACCGCGGAACGATATTCAAGGAGCTCGACCTTCCCTTCGTTTGCGGAGAAAAGCGAGGAGGTAATTGCCGTGGTAAATAATCTCGACACCTACAGAAGCACGAACGCAAGGCCTCAGACAGACTGCAAGGACCTGACAAAACGTCTCCAGAAGGTAGATTTCGCGATAACCGAGACGGTTCTCTATCTCGACGCGTATCCCGAATCAAAGGAAGCGATGAGCTATTACAAAAAGCTCGTCGCAGAGCGCGATGCCCTGAAGAGCCGTCTTGCTGCTTTGGGCAGGCCGACAAGCCATTTTGACAACACCGACACCTCCGCATGGCACTGGGCAAAAGGTCCGTGGCCCTGGCAGGTAGAGGCAAACTAAGGAGGCAGAGATATGTGGATATATGAAAAGAAGCTTCAGTACCCCGTAAAGATCAAAAACCCCAACCCCGATCTCGCACAGCTTATAATCTCTCAGCTTGGCGGACCCGACGGAGAGCTTGCCGCGTCTATGCGATACCTCCACCAGAGATATTCCTGCCCCTATGACAAAATAACAGGCCTTCTCACCGACGTCGGAACAGAGGAGCTTGCCCACCTTGAGATCATAGCAGCGATCCTCTATCAGCTCACGCGCAATCTCTCGGCGGATCAGATAGAAAAATCTCCTTTCGCCACCTATTTTGTAGACCACACCACGGGTCTTTACCCCGTAGCCGCATCCGGCGTACCGTTTGATATGAAATATGTCGGAATAAAGGGCGATATCCTTACCGACCTGAACGAAGACCTTGCCGCAGAGCAGAAAGCGCGCACGACTTACGACAACATTCTCCGTCTGACCGACGACCCCGACGTACGCGATCCGATAAAGTTCCTCCGTGAGCGCGAGATCGTACACTATCAACGCTTCGGCGAGGGCATAAGAATAGCGCAAGAGCATCTTGACTCAAAGAATTTCTACGCTTGCAATCCCTCTTTCGACAAGTAAAATCTAAAAAAGTTCCCAAAAACGCTCTAAAGCCTCCGATATTTCCGCCATCTTTTTGAAAAATATTGCTTTTTTTGAAAATTTGCTATTGCTTTTTATAAAATTGTGTGGTAGAATTAGTTAGTTAATGGCTTTTTGACATTCTAAATGTTTATAAAAAGATGAATTCTTAGTTCGGAGGTTTTATAATGAAGATTTGGGAAATATCTCTCGGCGTAGTTCTTTTGGTTATGTCTGTTCTCCTCATCGTTTGCGTTCTCATGCAGTCCGGCAAAGACAAGAGACTTTCCGGTTCCATCGCAGGCGGAGCTGACACTTTCTTCGGAAAGACAAAGGGCAAAACGTCCGACAAGCTTTTCAGCAGAGCAACGACTATTCTCTCTTTCCTTTTCGTAGCAATTATGGTCGTTATGTATATCCTCGTAGCTAAAGCTTATTGATTAGAGAATATCGCAAAAATATAGGGACTGAATCTTTCGATTCAGTCCCTATTGCTTTATGTTGTGCCCCGCCGAGCCGTGTAACCATGTTAGAAAAACCCTGCTACGCAAGGTGGGGTCCTATCTCCTGTTTTACTGCCCCCAACGTCCGCTTTCCCGGTCGAGACAAGTCAATCGAGTGAGAAAGAGGGAGGTCTGCAAACCACATTTGAATTGTTCGGACTCCTATTTCTATTTGTAGGTTTTTTTCACAGTCATCACGTACTAAGCAGGACTTACTTTTTCTTTCGTGAGAAAGGACCGTACTTTTCTTTTGAAAAAGAAAAGTAGGCAAAAGAAAACGATCCCAGAAAGGACGTCTTAACCTAAAAGCTCTCTTTTCCTCCCAACGCTTGAAAAAGAAAAGTAGACAAAAGAAAACAATCCCAGAAAGGACGTCTTAACCTAAAAGCTCTCTTTTCTTCCCAACGCTTGAAAAAGAAAAGTAGATAAAAGAAAACAATCCCAGAAAGGACGTCTTAGCCTAAAAGCTCTCTTTTCTTCCCAACGCTTTACGCAAAATTATGCGTCGTAATCGATCTCAGATGAGAAAAGATCGTCAAAGTAGTCGGCGATATCGTCGAGCTCATCGTCATCGTCAACGGTTACAAGGAAATCCTCACCGTCCTCGGTAACAAGCTTGAGCACAACGTACTCGCAGACCTCCGCGTTTTCGTCCTCGTCATCAACGGGAATCATCGCAAAATATCTCTGTCCGTCTCTTTCACATTCTCCCGCAACCTCAAAGTTTATCTCGTTGCCGTCCTCATCAGTGAGTGTGAAGTATTCATTTTCCATTACGTTATCTTCCATATCAAATCTCCTATGGCACTAATGTTATTATACTATTATATTACTCTAAAAATCCCAAAAAGTCAATATTTTTTAATCAAATTCAAGAATATCCGAGAGTATTGTGTTGCTCACGAACACTCCTCTTTCAGTGAACGAGACGCATCCCGCGTCTTTTTTTATATACCCCGCCTCCACATATCTGTCAAGGCTGCCAACAACGTCAAAAAGCGAGACACCAAAGCGAGACTGAAAGTCAGAGCAATTTATGCCCGCCGCAAGCCTCATGCGGAGCATGATGTACTCCGCGATCTTTTCCTTTTCAGAGATCTTAAATCTCTCCTCGGTGATATCCTCACCGCGAATATATGCCGAGATATCCCTCGAGTTAGAAAAGCGCTCACCGTCAAAATAAGAATGCGCCGCAACGCCAAAGCCGAGATAGTCAGCGCCCGTCCAGTATTTGAGATTATGCCTCGATTCATAGCCGGGACGCGAAAAATTGCTTATCTCGTACCTGTTGTATCCATACTCTACAAGCTTTTCGTTACAAAGCATGTACATATCGTATTCTTCATCCTCATTTGGTAGAGACAAAGTCTCTTTTTTCCTTCCAAACGGCGTTCCGTCCTCTATTTTAAGGCAATATGCGGATATATGCTCGGGCGAGCAGTCGCACAAAGCATCGATCGTTTTCTCAAAAGAAGCTACTGTCTGGTCGGGAATACCGTACATAAGGTCAACGCTTATATTTTCAAATCCCGCTCTGCGCGCGTCATTATAAAGATCCTTGAAATCAGAAAAGCTATGCGCTCTGCCGAGAGCCCTAAGCTCTCTGTCATTTGCGCTCTGCACTCCAACGCTGAGTCGGTTGATGCCTATTTTTCTGATGTTTTTAAGGTGCTCAAAGTCAGCCGTCGCAGGATTGCACTCGCAGCTTATCTCCGCGCCCGCGCTTATAGCAAAGCTTTTGTTGAGAGAGTGAAGTATAGAGTCAAATTGTCTCTCGCTTAGTAGAGTAGGTGTTCCGCCACCAAAATAGACGGTATCGACCTCGCCCTGCACCTTTTTGGAGTAGCTTTCTATATCTGCGATAAGCCTTTTTACGTAGGCGTCCGTCATCTCCTCGGTGTAGCCGGGGAAAGAACAGAAATCACAGTAGAGACATTTTTGGAGACAAAACGGCACGTGAAGGTATATGCCGAGTTTTTTATCCTCAAAAGCCATAAAATATACCTATCAATTATCGTCGTCAAGCTTGAGAACTGCCATAAACGCCTCGGGAGACACCTGAACAGAGCCGAGCTGACGCATCTTTTTCTTACCTTCCTTCTGTTTTTCAAGAAGCTTTTTCTTACGTGTGATATCACCGCCGTAGCACTTGGCAAGAACGTCTTTTCCCACCGCCTTAACTGTCCCACGCGCGATAATCTTAGAGCCTATAGCCGCCTGTATCGGCACTTCAAAGAGCTGTCTCGGTATATTATCCTTGAGCTTTTCCGCGATCTTTCTCGCTCTGCCGTATACCTTCTCCTCGTGAACTATAAAGGAGAGCGCATCGACCTGCTCGCCGTTGAGGAGGAAGTCGAGCTTGACGAGCTTACTGGGAACGTAGTCGCCGAGCTCGTAGTCGAGAGACGCGTAACCGCGCGAGCGGCTCTTGAGCGCGTCAAAGAAATCGTAGATTATCTCGTTGAGCGGCAGATCATAGTGAAGCTCCACTCTCTGAGTGTCAATATATTTCATATCGATAAAGTTGCCTCGTCTGTCCTGGCAGAGATCCATAAGACCGCCCACATACTCGGTGGGGGTTATGATGCTCGCCTTGACGATAGGCTCGTAGGCAATCTCTATCTCATCAGAGGTCGGGTAATTCGAGGGGTTGTCGATACGTACCATCTCCCCGCCCTTCTTCTTTATCTCATAGATAACCGAGGGAGCTGTGGTAATAAGATCGAGGTTAAACTCGCGCTCAAGTCGTTCCTCAATGATCTCCATATGGAGAAGTCCGAGGAATCCGCATCTGAATCCAAAGCCGAGCGCTATAGAAGTCTCAGGCTCGAACACGAGAGCCGCGTCGTTTAGCTGGAGCTTTTCAAGCGCGTCACGAAGATCGCCGTATTTCGCGCCGTCAGCGGGATAGATACCCGCATAGACCATAGGCTGAACCGCCTTAAATCCGGGCATTGCCTCGCTTGCGGGATGGTCAACGTGTGTGACAGTGTCACCGACACGCGTGTCTCCTATGTTCTTTATCGAAGCCGTTATATATCCAACCTCACCCGCATTGATAACTCCCGAGGATTTAAGCCCAAACGGTGCCATATAACCAACGTCAACCACCTCAAAGGTCGCCCCCGTATTCATAAGCAATATCTTGTCTCCCGACTTCAGCGAACCGTCTATAACTCTTACGTAAACGACAACTCCGAGGTAACTATCATAGTAGGAGTCAAAGATGAGCGCCTTGAGGGGCGCTTCTCCGTCGCCTTTCGGAGACGGAATGTCTCTAACAACTGCTTCAAGCACCTGCTCTATGTTAAGACCCGTCTTTGCGGAAACCGCAGGACAGCCCTCAGCGGGTATGCCGATAACGTCCTCTATCTCTGCTCTTACCTTGTCGGGGTCTGCGGATGGAAGGTCTATTTTATTTATAACCGGAACTATCTCAAGATCGGAATCTACCGCAAGATACGCGTTTGCAAGTGTCTGCGCCTCTATCCCCTGCGTAGCATCGACCACAAGGAGCGCGCCGTCGCAGGCGTTGAGAGATCTCGACACCTCATAGTTAAAGTCAACGTGACCGGGGGTGTCGATAAGGTTAAATACGTATTCCTCGCCGTCATCCGCCTTGTATTCAAGACGAACAGCGCGCGCCTTTATCGTAATACCCCTCTCGCGCTCGAGATCCATATTATCGAGCAGCTGTTCCTCCATATCTCGCTTTGCGACAGTCTGAGTTGCCTCAAGAATTCTGTCCGCGAGGGTGGATTTTCCGTGGTCTATATGCGCTATTATTGAAAAGTTTCTTATATGCTTTTGCTTTTCGGATATTGACATCAATATTACCCCATATTATAGATTATAGAAACATTATACAACATTTCGCTGTATTTCTCAATAGCTTTTTTATTTTTTATTTTCAAAAACGGCTTGAAATATGGGCTGATATACTATATAATGAATATGTAAGGACCTATAGAAAGGAGACTCCGAGCGATTCGGATACTTGAAACTATGAAAAAAACAAAAATAGCGGTCATCGGTTACGGCGGAATGGGAGGCTGGCACACACGCCACCTACTGGCAAGCGACGTTGCCGAGCTCGCGGGAATATATGATATAAAAGAGGAGCGCTGCGCACTCGCAAGAGAAAACGGCATACGCGCATACTCGTCTCTCGAGGAGCTGCTCGCAGACCCCGAGGTAGAGATAGTTACTATCGCTATCCCCAACGACCAGCACATGCCTATGTCCATAAAGGCGCTTGAGGCAGGAAAGCACGTTATCTGTGAAAAGCCCGTAACTATGTCCTCAGAGGAGCTGCAGAAGATATTCGACGCATCCGAGAGATGCGGCCGTCTCTTCACCACACACCAGAACAGACGTTGGGACTGCGACTACCTTATGACCAAAGAGGCTTACGCATCAGGTAAGCTTGGCAAGGTATTCGGCGTTGAATCGAGATATCAGGGCTCGCGCGGAATCCCCGGCGACTGGAGAGGCGAGAAGAAATACGGCGGCGGTATGCTCTTTGACTGGGGCGTACACCTTATCGACCAGATGCTCGGCATCGTTTACGACAGAAAGATAGAATCCCTCTACTGCAAGTTTGACCATATAACAAACGACGAGGTTGATGACGGATTTAAACTCGACCTTCACTTCGAGGGCGGTCTCACCGCGAGAATCGAGGTCGGCACCTCTCACTTCGTATCTCTGCCCAGATTCTTTATGACAGGAACAGGCGGCACGGCTATCGTTGACGACTGGCGCGACAGATGCCGTCTCGTATGCTGCGATCAGTGGCACGAGGAGAATGTAGTCCCCGTTGTTACCTCTGCGGGACTTACAAAGACAATGGCACCCAGAGACGAAAAGACGACTACAGAGTACTTTATCGAGCGTCCCGAATCCGACGTACATAACTTCTACCGCAACTTCATAAAGGCAACAAAGGGCGAGGAGGATATGCTCATCACTCACGCTCAGCTCATGCGCGTTATGAAGATAATGGAGGCTGCGTTCCTCTCTGACGAGCTCGGCGCGCCCGTAAAAATAGAAGACTCTATTTGTTAGTCACAAAACCTCGAAATCCCTCATAATATGATATCGAAGGGCAACTTACCGCCCCTCAAAGTTTTGAAGGGAGGACTCGGGGATGAATAACTGCTTGTGCAATCTCTTTGACGATAATTGCATTTGGATCATAATCATAGCTCTCATTCTCATTTTCTGCTGCAACGGCTGATAATAAGAGGCGCGAAAATTGATCCGATAAACTGTGGCAAAAGCTCTTGATTTTCAAGAGCTTTTGTTATATAATAGGAATGTTATAAAGTTCAGAAAGGAGTAGTAGTCTTATGAACAAGATTTTCCTCCCCGAAGGATATTCGCCAACACTTGACGAATACAACACTCAAAAAGCCATAGCTTACATAAAAAAGACTTTTCAGCAGGAGTTTTCCGATGCGCTCAATCTCAAGCGAGTATCTGCGCCGCTTTTCGTTACCGAGGAGTCGGGTCTTAACGATAACCTCAACGGATACGAGCGCCCCGTCTCATTTGACGTGCCCGCGATAGGCACCGAGGCGCAGGTGGTACACTCGCTTGCAAAATGGAAGAGACTTGCGCTGAAAAAATATAATTTCTCGGTCGGAAACGGTCTTTATACCGATATGAATGCGATCCGCCGCGACGAGGACCTGGACAACCTCCACTCCATCTACGTTGACCAGTGGGACTGGGAGAAGATAATTACCCGCGAAAACAGAAATATAGAATATCTCAAGCTTATCGTCGCATCTATCGTTGAGGCGATATGCAACACAAACGACCGCCTCAGAGTGCATTTTCCGCAGCTCACCACCGTGCTTTCAAGAGAGGTTACCTTTGTAACCACACAGGAGCTTGAGGATATGTACCCCGATATGACAGGCAGTCAGCGCGAGAGCGCATTTGTAAAGGAGCACCCCACCACGTTCATTATGCAGATCGGCGGAAAGCTGAAATCAGGCAAACCGCACGACGGCAGAGCTCCCGACTATGACGACTGGCAGCTCAACGGAGACCTTTTCTTCTGGTGTGACACGCTCGGACGTGGCGTTGAGATATCCTCTATGGGTATCCGCGTTGATGCGGAATCTCTCGACAGACAGCTCACCCTCGCAGGCTGTGACAATCGCCGCGAGCTTCCCTTCCACAAGATGCTCCTTGCAGACGAGCTTCCGCTCACGATCGGCGGAGGTATCGGTCAGTCCCGTCTTTGCATGCTCATGATGGGTTGCGCGCATATAGGCGAGGTGCAGTCCAGCATCTGGGACTCGGAAACCGTTGACGCTTGCGCTAAAGCGGGAATAAGATTGCTCTGATTTAATAAAAATAACCGCCTCCGTTTTCACGGAGGCGGCTTTTGTTTGTCCCAAAAATCATTCAGATACTTTAGCCTCTATAGATTCAGACAACCAATTATAGAGGTTTTCATATTCGGATATATTTAAAATCTCACTTGCTCCATTTCTCTTTATCATGCATATTATTCTTTCTCCACTGTTTTTCAAATAAAAACTCTGAATATTTGATATCCAAACAATACTTTCAGACTCTTTAAAACAAACTTTAATAGCAATACCATTAAATTCCCTATCTTCCATTACGAATTTGCCTTGCTTAAGAAGATCATCAGAGACATCATGGAGGTCTTCTTCATCAGCAAACAAAAACTCCCTAAATTCAGAAATACAGGCAGCATCAGCGGTTGAGGAAAAAACTTCTTTCATTCCCCCAACAACATGCTCGGCAGATCCAATCTCTATCCTATCTATCTCCCACTCATTCCACAGGTCTATATAATTGTCCGGGTTTTGATACACATAAGTCTTGTAAGCCGGATCAAACATCTGCACCTTTTTTATCTTAACAGAAAGAAATTGAGATGGATCTTCGTTCGCTATGGCGTTATAAATAACATGGTATCTTCCCGCTGTTTTTCCAGTGACATCCGAGATTTGCTTGTCGATATATGCTTCCCATCCGCTGTCTGTTGTTTGCAACGCCACAAGATAAGGGTCATAGCACACATATTTTTTATATTCTTCAGGAGCTTGAGGCAACGTGACTTTTTTAGCTCGCTCTGCTTCTAGTTTTTTTTCAGAAATATAAATTTTAATTCCAATAAAAGAGACAAATAAAGTACTTATGGTTAAACATATACTTAAAAAAACAATAAATAATATTTTAAGCGCTTTTTTCATAGATTCACCTCCCAAGAAAAATTTAAACAAAAAACGCATAAAGACCAACGAGCATATTTCTCCCGACTCTTTATGCGCATATTTTATTCAAGTTAAGGTTTTCGCACAGAACTCTCGCCCTCGGGCGAAAACTTACTCGGCAACAATTTTGCGCATTGCTGTCGGGCTATTTTTAATGTACAACTTATCTTGTATATACAGTATATCATATCCTCTGCCATTTTGCAAGTGTTTGTTAAAAAATAAATATCCCCCCGTAAAACGGGGGGTATTTCAGTTTCGGGCATAGCCCTAATATTACCGGCTGCGCACAAGTGCGCTTTTTGTTGGCGTGCCAGCCATGCATCTATTACGTACACCCCGCTCAAGCGGGACTAATTCCAAGCCTCCCTTGTGTAAAGGGAGGTGGCTCGCGTAAGCGAGACGGAGGGATTGTAAAAGCAAGATTATACCACAAAACAATCCCTCAGTCAGCTTCGCTGACAGCTCCCTTTACACAA
>JAZOLL010000060.1:0-58002 GCA_045653105.1 Eubacteriales bacterium | reverse complement strand
CCTCGAAAGTAGGCACGGACATGTGTCTTCTCGACGGTGTCGTCGGTTTAAATTTCTTCGTAGGCATTACGCATTACCTCCTACTATCAGTTAAGACCGTCAAAGAACTCAATGGTCTTTGAATCGGACTTCAGTGTTACTATAGCCTTTTTCCATTCGGAGGTATAACCTGCGTGTACTCCGAGTCTCTTCGGCTTCTTCTTCATGCTGATGGTGTTAACCTTAGCAACCTTTACGCCGAACATTGCCTCAACCGCCTTTGCGATCTCGGGCTTCGTTGCGTCTGTTCTTACCTTGAAGGTATAAGTCTTATCAGCGATTCTGTCCATGCTAGCCTCTGTGATAACGGGCTTGATGATGATATCCTGAACCATTTTCATTATGCATATACCTCCTCAAGTTTCTTAACTGCAGCGGCAGTGAGAATTACCTTCTCTGCCTTGAGAACCTCGTAGACGTTGATGGTGTTGCAAACTGTGCACTCCGCTGTGGGAATGTTTGCGCAGCTCTTTACAACTGTCTTGTCAGCGCTCTCGAGTACGAGGAGTGCCTTCTGAGGAACAACTGCTGTTCTTGTCTTTCTGTCCTTCTGAACAGAGCCGTCAACGATCTCTATTGTCTTGTAGTTCTTTGTAACTTCCTTCTCGCATCCGAGAGCCTTGAGCATCTTAACGATAGCAGAGGTCTTGAATGTCTCGAGCTTGATGTCGTCAACTACAATGATCTCGCCTGCGGCGAATTTAGCAGAAAGTGCGCTGAAGAGTGCAACTCTCTTTGTCTTCTTGTTCATTGCAATGCGGTGATCTCTGGGCTTAGGGCCGAAAGCGATACCGCCGTGTGTCCACTGAGGAGAACGAGTAGAGCCCTGACGTGCTCTTCCTGTGCCCTTCTGTCTCCAGGGCTTCTTGCCGCCGCCGGATACCTCGCTACGAGTGAGGGTGGACTGTGTTCCCTGTCTCTGGTTGAGGAGATAGGTTCTTACAGCTGCATGGAGGACAGCCTCATTGACCGCTGCACCGAATATAACGTCAGAGAGAGTGATCTCACCAACTTCCTTACCGGTCATATCCATTACTTTAATGTTTGGCATTGTTTAGTTCCTCCTTCCGCTTATGCTTTGACCGAGTTTCTGATGAATACTATGCCATCCTTAGCGCCGGGTACTGCGCCCTTGATAGCAATGAGATTCTTTTCAGCATCGATCTTTACTACTTTGAGATTGAGAATTGTAACCTGCTCGTTACCGTACTGACCAGCCATCTTCTTGTTCTTGAAGATTCTTGCGGGGTCAATAACACCCATAGAACCGGACTGGCGGTGTACAGGGCCCACACCGTGGGTCATGCGAAGCTTTGCAAGGTTCCATCTCTTGATCGCACCGGTGTAACCACGTCCCTTTGTTATACCTGTAATGTCGACCTTCTCGCCTGCGGCGAAGGTATCGGCGGTAATAACATCGCCAACGTTTACTGCGGAGCAATCGTCAAGTCTGAATTCCTTGAGATGCTTCTTTGCGCTAACACCTGCTTTTGCAAAGTGTCCGCTCATGGGCTTGTTTGTGTGCTTTTCCTTGAGATCCATGAATCCGAGCTGAACTGCGTCGTATCCGTCTGTCTCTTTGGTCTTCTTCTGTGCTACGTAGCACGGGCCTGCTTCGATTATCGTTACGGGAATTACATTTCCGTTGTCGTCGAAGATCTGTGTCATACCGATCTTCTTACCGATAATTGCCTTTTTCATTTTTCTTTTCCTCCTGTAAATTATTGGTTGACTGCGCCTTTGCGCGCCAACATGATTTACAAAGTTACCGATCTGCGAGGCCACTCGCAACGGCTGTTATCTTTGTTTGGGTGAGTTGGGGTGCTTGATTAAAGTTTTACCTCGATCTCAACACCGGCGGGAAGTTCTACTCCCATGAGAGCATCAACAACCTTCTGAGAGGGGTTCATGATGTCGATGAGTCTCTTGTGTGTGCGCATCTCGAACTGCTCACGGCTATCCTTGTACTTGTGTACCGCACGAAGGATCGTAACGATCTCCTTGTCGGTGGGAAGCGGGATAGGACCGGAAACGGTTGCGCCGTTTCTCTTTGCTACTTCAACGATCTTCTCTGCTGCTGCATCGATGAGTGTGTGATCGTAGCTCTTGAGTCTTACTCTGATCTTTTCTTTGACTGCCACTGTTATTTGCCTCCTTTTTAGATTTTTGTCCGCGCGTATATATATAAATGAAATATTTTTCGCGCCGACACTTGTTTTCTGGGGGCTCGCTTTCTCTCAACACTCGCCCGCGTGTTTCTTCGTTCTCCATTTAAAAACCGGAACCGTTGGCATCAGCATCTGCAAACGATCTCCGGGATATAAGGACCTGCGAAATCACGAGGTAAAGCCCTCGAAAAAGCGCTGTCGCCCGGTTGACGGACATACTCCACGAAAATTACCTACGACCGCAACAAGGACGGGCATAGCAACCTCTCGTTTCAACGCATATCAAGCTCCATAATTATATCATATAAAATACGAAGAATCAAGTCCTTTTTCATCGTCAAAAAAGAGAACTTTCGATGTATTATTCGCATTTATGTATGCAATATATACAAAAACAGGCTGTTTTTGGCGAAAAAACAGCTCTTTTTTGGAACTTTTTGAAAATTCTTCTTGACAAGCCTGCGCACAGGCGTTTTTGAGGCGCTTTGGGGGAGGTTTTGAGGTGATTTGGTGGTGACGTTGGGGCATTGAAGGCGGCTTTGATGCGCTTCCGATAGAATTCAGGCTCGCTTCTGATTACTTTCGACGTTAATCTGATATACTTCTGCTGTGTTTTGTGAACGCAAAAAGCGGAAATGAGAGAGCAGAAATCTAAAAAAGCCTCCCTTGTGCAAAGGCTCGCTCCCCACGGTGTGGGGAGACGTCTGCGAAGCAGAGAGAGGGGACGGCGCGTCCGCGGGTCGCCAAAGCTGACTGAGGGATTGTTCTCTTCTCCCCCAAGCTTTTACAATCCCTCCGACACGGTTTAGCCGTGCCACCTCCCTTTACTCAAGGGAGGCTTTAGTTAAAGCGAAGCAAAACAAGCCTCCCGTTCGTCCGCAAGTCAACCCAAGTCCTCCCAGAGGGAGGCTTTGGATAGATGCGAACACTCCGGATAACACAAAACGGCTCTCCCCGAGGGGAGAGCCGCATGCTTTATTGTTTAGTCAACTAATTCTATTTAGTTTTTAAAACCGCTTAAATTAGTCTTCCTTCTTCTTGAGAAGAACTGCGCCACCAGCAAGAACAGGAGCGATTACGAGAGCGGAGATCGCGATGGATCCCTTGCATCCCTTCTTCTTTGCCTCTGTTGTAGTTGTTGTGGTTGTTGTGGTTGTTGTGGTTGCAGGAGGATCGAGCTTAGCGATAGCCTCGGTCTTTGTCTCACCGCACTCACATGTGAAGGTCTTAACACCCTCAGCGTCAACTGTAGGCTCAGTTGTTACAACGCCCTCGCCCCAGTTGTGCTCGGTTGTCTTAGCAACTTCCTCTGTATATGTATCGCCACACTCGCAAGTGAATGTCTTAACACCAACTGTTGTGTGTGTAGGCTCAGTTGTTACAACACCGTCGTCATAGTCATGAACGTGGAGCTCGTCAGCAAGAACGATGAACTTGTAACCAAGCTCGCCTGCGCCGTTCTCAGGAAGGAATGCTGCCTCAGCTGCTGTGAGAGCTGCGATGTCTTCCTCAGTGTAAACGTGTCCAAGAGCTGCGCTGGAGTGGAAGTATGTGAAGTAAGAGATAACCATGAGGTCTTCAACTTCACAACCGTTGACCTCTGCGAGGTATGCCTTGGAGATACGGTACTCATAAACCTTAACGTTGGTATCTAAGTTCTTAGTTGCTGCGCACTCAAGCTCTTCCTGAACTGTTCCAGCTATAAGCTCGTCAGTGTTGAGGCCTGTGAATATAACGGGAAGTCTTACACAGTTACCGTTGATCGTGGGAGCCCAAGATCCGGAGTAGTCTGTGTTCGGGTGGAGAGGATGATGCCACGTTGTCTGGTATCTTACCTGCCAAGAGAATCTTGTGTAGTAGTACTCTGTCAAATCGTCACTACCGTTGAAGATATCGAATGTGTTGAAGGGCTTGAACTGCCACTGTACTGCGCGGTTGTCGTTTGTCTGTGTGAACTCAACTGCGTAGTAAATGTTTTCAGCGTCGTGAGCAAAGTACTCTCTAACGCCACTCTGGAGCTCGCCTGTTCCGTCGCCGTAGTTGTAGATAGCCTCAGGAGCGTTGTATACAGAAGTTGCATACTCACCCTTGTTTATAACGCCATCAACAACGGGCTTGCCTTCGCCGGCTGCGCCAATGTAAATGTGAGCACCCATATCCTTAGTAACGTTTGCCCACTTGATCTCGTCTTCGTCCTCAAGTGTGATAACAGCTGCCTCGGGATATTTGATCTCGTCAGCAAGAACGATGAACTTGTAACCAAGCTCGCCTGCGCCGTTCTCGGGAAGGAATGCTGCCTCAGCTGCTGTAAGAGCTGCGATGTCTTCCTCTGTGTAGATGTGTCCAACACCTGCTGCAGAGTGGAAGTATGTGAAGTAGGAGATAACGTCAACCTCAGAAGCGGCACAACCGTTGATCTCTGCGAGGTAGGACTTAGCGAGCTTAACCTCGTATGTCTTCATCTGTGTATCTGTTACGTAACCTGCTGCACAGTGGAGCTCATCCTTAGCGCCCTCAGGAGCAGTTGCGAAGATGTAAGGAACTCTTACGCCTGTTACGTTCCAAGCGGGAGCCCAAGAACCTGTATAGTCTGTGTTGAAGTACTTGTATGTATCAGCGTAAGCAGTGTGATATCTTGCCTGCCAAGAAATTCTGGAGTAGTAGTACTCTGTAAGATCGTCGTTGCCGTTAAAGATATCGAATGTGTTGAAGGGCTTGAACTGCCACTGGAACGCACGGTTGTTCTCTGTTGCCTGCTTGAACTCTACTGCGTAGTAAACCCATTCAGCGTCGTGAGCAAAGTACTCAGTAACGCCACTCTGAATCTCGCCTGTTCCATCGCCATAGTTGAGGATGGTCTCGGGAGCGTTGTAAACGGAAGCTGTGTACTCACCGTAGTTTACAACACCGTCAAGTACGGGAGAGTTCTTTGTCTCGCCGCCAACGTAAATGTGGGTTCCCATTGCCTTTGTAACTTCTGCCCACTTAGCCTCGGTCTCATCCTTGATGTTGATAGCGGTAGTCTCCTTGGGAATGAGATCCATGAACAAGAAGATGTTACCTTCGTCCGCACGTGTTGCACCAGCTGCTGTGAGAGCTGCTACATCCTCTGCAGTGTAGGTATGACCAAGGAACGATGCGCTGTGGAAGTATGTGAAGTAAGAGATTACGTTTACTTCGTCGATCTCGCACTCGTTGAGCTCTGCAACGTATGCCTTTGTAAGCTTGATCTCGTAGACAACCTTGTTGGTGTCAACGTCCTTAGAACCAGCGTAGAAGAGGTCCTGGTTGTATACAGGGAGTCTCCAGTCACCGCCGGAGTAGTTCCATGCGGGGGCCCAAGAACCTGTAGCGTCACACCAGAGGTCTTCACCCTCATAGCTTACCATTCTCATCTGCCAAGAAATTCTCTGGAAGAGTGTTGTGTCGATGTCGGGCTCTTTTGCATTGAATATTGCATAAGAGTTGTGGGGTTTGAACTGCCACTGGAATGCCTTGTTAGCAGCTGTCTGTGTGAACTCTGCTGCATAGTAGATGAAGAAATCATCGTGAGCAAAATACTCTGT
Source organism: Eubacteriales bacterium (assembly GCA_045653105.1). GTDB lineage: Bacteria > Bacillota > Clostridia > Oscillospirales > CAG-272 > HGM12713. The sequence continues at coordinate 52,229 of JAZOLL010000060.1, read as the reverse complement.
TACGCCGTCACCAACGAGGGTTTCGTCGTAACCGACAATGTCTGCGGGTGCCCACTCCTTAGAGGTGGGGTACTCGTCTTCGCCGATAACACCGTCAAGAACAGGTGCTACATCTGTGTAAGCTACTTTTACATGGAGACCAAGAGACTCTGTAAGAGCCTTCCAGTCAGTAGCCGGAGCATCTTCTGCATAAACGAGCATTGCTGCTGTCGAGAAGATCATGATCATTGCTAAGATCAGCGCCAATACTTTTTTCATAAGCGGTTTCCTTTCTTAGATAGAAAATTAATTTTATATATATCCTTTTGAATATATAACAGTCGTTGGACCTAAAAGTAGACATACGGGACCAAGAAAGCTTAGTTAACCCTCTTGATCCCGCAATCTTATTTAAGTGTTAATCTAAACTAATTCTGTATTGAATTAGTCTTCTTTCTTCTTGAGAAGAACTGCGCCACCAGCGAGAACGGGAGCGATTACGAGAGCGGAGATCGCGATGGATCCCTTGCATCCGCCCTTCTTGGGCTCTTCCTTCTTTGTTGTTGTGGTAGTTGTTGTGTCCTTCTTAGTTGTTGTAGTTGTTGTTGTGGTTGTTGTCTGATCGTCGTCATCGTCGTCACCGCCACCGAGAGCAGGGATGGACTCTGTCTTTGTCTCACCGCACTCACATGTGTAGGTCTTAACACCCTCTTCGTCCTCTGTGGGCTCAGTTGTTACAACGCCCTCATCCCATACGTGGATGTGAGGAGCTGTGGACTCGTCAGCAAGAACGATGAATCTGTATCCAGCCTCATTAGCGGAGGGAAGGAATACGGAGTAGTCAGCGTCGGAAAGTGCAACGAGATCATCCTCTGTGTAGAGGTGTGCAACTGCTGCTGCAGAGTGGAAGTATGTGAAGTAAGAAAGTGTTCTGAGCTCGCTTGCCTCACACTCGTTGATCTCAGCAAGGTAAGCCTTAGCGAGTCTAACCTCGTATGTCTTGAGGTTTGTCTCTGTGTCCTTACCAGCTACGCAGTAGAGCTCGGATGTCTCATCAACTGCTGTAGGAACTCTTACACAACCGTCGTTGATGTTGGGCTGGTAGGAACCTGCATAGTCGGTCCATGCGCCCTCATCGTCAACCTTGTATCTTGCCTGCCAAGATACTCTTGTGTAGTAGTACTTTGTCATGTCCTGGTTGCCTCTGAAGATATCAAAGGTGTCGAAGGGCTTGAACTGCCACTGGAATGCGCGGTTGTCGTTCTCCTGTGTGAACTCAACTGCGTAGTAAACGTAGTCAGCGTCGTGTGCAAAATACTCTTTAACGCCACTCTGGATTTCACCGGAAGCGTAGCCATAGATCTCCTCAGGAGTAACATCTACAGTGAAAGGATATTCGCCTTCGGTAACAACACCGTCTGTAGTGGGAGCGGTTGTTGTTGCGTCACCAATGTAAATGTTCATTCCGATGGAGTGAGTAACAAGTTCCCAGTTGATCTCATCTTCTGCAGCTGTAGAAACAACTACGAGAGAGCTGAGCATGAGAACTGCTATGATAAGAGCAAGTACTTTTTTCATTGTTTTTCTCCTTTAATATAATGTACTTATCGGGGATTTCCCCTCTTGTACAAACATTATACCACAAAGTTTTTTGCTATGTGTACATTATTCTCCACAAAAGGTACAAAATAATGACTAATATTGTTCAAAAACAAACATACACGCTTTTTGATTTTTAGCAAAAAAGAACAAATACAACCAACATAGCATACAAATTCCATAGTTTAGCGTTCTTTGTTTTTTGCACTATGCACAACCAAACCATTGATTTTGCACAAAAAAGCCTTGTTTTTATACTTTTTCGCCACCCCCTGCTTTTCCCCTGTTTTTGGCGGATTTTTATAGATATTTGCGCTCAAGTTTCATACGTCGGGGCAAAAAATCCGCCTCTTCAGAGCGGTTTCGCGCATACGTTGCCAAAAGAAGTGAAAAGGAGCGCCCGAAGCATGTATTTCCCTGCCCCGCACCTGCGCCACTTTTTGAAAAAGTGGACAAAAACTTCAACCTAAATAGAAAAGAGGGGAGGAAAGCTTTTTGAAAAGCCTTCCTCCCGCTCAGATGCAAAGTCTATTATTTCTTCTTTCTGCATGCCGCAACGACGATCCCCGAGAGAGCAACGAGCGCGAGCACGTTGGGAATCACCATAAGGTTATTAAACATATCCGCCAGCTCCCAAACGAGGTCGTTTTTGAGGAGCGAGCCGAGGAATATAAAGCCAACAGCAAGTACGGAGTATACAACTGTAGACTTCTTGCCGAAGAGGTACTGTACGTTCTGCTTACCAAAGAAGTTCCAGCTGATGATCGTTGTGAACGCGAAGAAGGACAGACAGACGGCGATCAATATGTTTCCGAGCGTCATGCTGCCAAGAGCCGTGCCGACCGCGGTCTGCATGAGGTTTGCCTTGCCAAGCGTTGTAGCCGCAAGTCCCGCCTCCGTACCGAGAGGGCCTCCGCCCGCGAAGAGCGTGGAGATAACAACGAGAGCTGTGATAGTGAGGACCACGAATGTGTCTATGAACACACCGATCATAGCGACAACGCCCTGATCGTGAGGATCTTTCACCTCTGCCTGCGCGTGTGCGTGGGGAGTCGAGCCCATGCCCGCCTCGTTAGAGAAGAGTCCGCGCTTTACACCCTGGCTGATAGCCGCCTTGATAGCCACGCCGACCGCACTTCCGAGGATCGCCTGAGGCATGAACGCGTACTTGAAGATAAGACCGAAGGTCTCGGGGAGCACCTTGACGTTGATAGCGAGGACAACAACTCCGAGAACTATGTAGACCACCGCCATTACGGGAACTATCTTCTCCGCGACAGAGGCGATCCTCTTGATGCCGCCGATGAAAATGAACGCGCAAAGCACCGCGAGGACAAGACCGATCACCCAAGGACTGATAACGCCGTTCGACGCGGTGCTGACAGCCTCGGAAATAGAGTTGGACTGCACCATAGTGCCCATAAATCCAAGTGCGAGGAAGCAAGCGACCGCAAAGAAGCCTGCGAGGAATTTACCGAATCTGCCGCTGAACGCGCGCTTTATGTAGTAAACAGGTCCACCGAGAACAGAACCGTCGGCATTTACGACGCGAGTCTCCTGTGCGAGTATCGCCTCGCCATATATCGTCGCCATTCCGAAGAACGCGATGAGCCACATCCAGAAGATAGCTCCGGGACCGCCTATGAGGATAGCTCCGCACGCGCCGACGATGTTACCCGTTCCGACCTGCGCCGCGATAGCTGTAGCGAGTGCCTGGAAAGAGGAAAGTCCGCCCTTTGCACCCGATTTTTTAGAGAAAATACCGCCAAATACCTTTCTCATACCCTCGCCAAAGCAGCGGATCTGAACGAATCTCGTCCTGATCGTGTAAAAAAGACCTGTTCCGACGAGCAAAAAGATCAAAATGTAGTCCGAAAGATAGGCATTGATGGTTTGTACGATTTTTGTGATGAGTTCCATGGAGATTTCCTTTCATTTTTATATAAGTTATTTATACAAACAGTTCAGGGGAGCTCTGCAGCTGCAAAAACTCCCCTGATAAAGAAAAAAACAATGAAATCAAATTCATCAGCTCTGTCCTTTTGCCTGAGAGATTCAGCGACTTATCGCCTTGCACCTTCGGCACTCACTGGGAGATTCTCCAGAGTTCCTCCGTCCTCGGTCTCTTTGAGATCCCGAGAATTTCGTCGGTAAATATTTAATTTACTTTATCATTTTACCACAAAAAAGTCTCGATTTCAATGTATAATTTTAACAAATATATTCTTTTGTTTGAGAATTTTTTGTCGTTTTTTACGATAAACAAGAGCCTCCCTGCCCCGCCGTCAAAAAATCAGAGTCCAGAGGTAGTAAAGCACGCCCGTCACCGCGCCCGAGAGCATCGCGTAAAGCAGAACCGGGCCCGCGACGGTAAATATCTTTGCGCCAACGCCCAAAATAAAGCCCTCCGCCTTGCTGTCTATCGCGGGGGAGACGACGGCATTGGCAAATCCCGTGATCGGAACGAGAGTTCCCGCCCCCGCGCACTTCGCGATCTTGTCAAAAACACCGAGCGCGGTCAAAAGGACCGCGATGAATATGAGCGTGACTGAGGTGAGCGTGCCCGCGGTCTCCTCGCTCGCTCCCAAAAATCCTACATATATATTCGTCAACGCCTGCGCAAAGGCGCATATCCCTCCTCCAAACAAAAATGCGCGGATACAATCCTTTATCAACGGGGATTTTGGCGCATGCGCGTCGGCATATTTTTTGTAGGTCTTCTTTTCTATATCCATTCCGAGATCTCGCTTTCGCTTTTTTCTTTATTCTTGACGATTTTTTATATTTTATACCGAAAATCTCAATTTTTCCTCACTTGATATTTCAGAAAATATTAAAGTTTTCGCGGATTTTTCGTTTTTTATTGACAAATTTCGAAATATTTGTTAAAATGAGATCACTATCATGCATCCACGGAGGATTTTATGAAAAATTTTGAGATTTCCGAGCTTGTGATCTCCGAGATAAAGGACGTTCACAGCTTTAAATTAAAGAAGCACACTACCGCCGAGACAAGGCTCGAGCGCAGCGCGCTCATTATCAGACAATCTGGTATCTCCACCTACACAGTCGACAAAAAAGAGTACACGGTTGACGCGGACAACGTCCTTTTTTTGCCCGCAGGTACAAAATACGAGCTCGACGTTGAGCGATTCGGTCTGTGCATCGTGGCGCAGTTTGACACACTCACCCCCGCCGCCGACCTCTCCCCTATGGGTGTTCGCATCGAGGGAAACCGCGAAATAGTCAAATCCGCTATAAATCTCGCGCATTTCTGGTCGCTCCGCGGCCCCGCTTACAGATCCAAGTGCCTCTCTGAGCTCTACGGACTCCTCACGATGATCGCGGATGAAAAATCCTTCGGCTCTACCCTCGCGGGCAAGTATTCGATCATACACAAGTCGGTAAAATACATCGAGACAAACTATAAGGATCCCGATCTCTATACCCCTCAGCTCGCAGAAATGTCGGGCATCGGCGAGACATATTACAGAAATATCTTCTCTGCCGTATTTAATACCCCGCCCACAAAGTATATCCAGCAGTATAGAGTGGATAAATCCAAGGAATTGCTTGTAAATACAGAGCTCTCGATCGATGAGATCGCAGTTGCCGTCGGCTTTGCCAACGCGTCATATTTCTGCAAAGTATTTAAATCTCTCACATCCGAAACCCCATCCGAGTTCGCCGCAAGAGCGAGAAAGATAGGATAAGGATTTGCGGATGTTGTATGCAAGGGGGGAGGAAAGCTTTTTTCTGAAAAAGCTTTCCTCCCCCGACTTGACTTTCCCCTCGAAATCTGTTAAAATGTAGGGTTAGAAGGAGGTGTTTTGCCGATGAAAACAAGAATAGCGATAATAGGAGCGGGACACGCGGGAGTTGAAGCCGCGCTGGCATCCGCGCGCCTTGGTATTGACACTGTCCTTTTCACGATGTCACTTGACGCGATAGCCAATATGCCCTGCAATCCCTCGATCGGAGGCACGGGCAAGGGCCATCTTGTGTATGAAATAGACGCGCTCGGCGGCGAGATGGGTCGCGCAGCAGACCTCTGCACGCTTCAGTCAAGGACCCTCAACCTCGGCAAGGGCGCGGCAGTCCACTCAAAGCGAATCCAGGCAGACAGACGCGAATATCAGAAAATAATCAAGCAAATCCTCGAAAAAACCCCGAATTTGCGCCTCGTTCAGGCCGAGATAGTGGATATTTCGGTAGAGGAGGGCAAAATAAAGAGCGTCACGACCTCGCTCGGCGAGGTGTGGGAGTGCGAGGCGGCGGTGATATGCACCGGAACATACCTCGAATCAAAGATATTCGTAGGCGACGTCAACTACTCCGCAGGACCTGACGGAATGCTTGCCGCTCGCGGACTCTCGGCGGCCCTTGAGCGCATCGGTGTAACCCTTATGCGATTCAAGACGGGAACTCCCGCGAGAGTGCTAAAGAGCACGATAGACCTTGATTCTCTCGAGCGTCAGGACGGCGAGGAGAGGATAATCCCATACTCTGCTCTGACCGATGAGTCATTTTTCGACTCGCTCGAGCAGACGCCCTGCCACGTTGTATACACAAACGCGAAAACACACGAGCTCATTCATGAAAATATCACGCGAAGCGCGATGTATTCGGGCCATATCCACGGCACAGGCCCTAGATACTGTCCCTCTATCGAGGACAAGGTCGTCAGGTTTAGAGACAAAGAGAGACATCAGCTTTTTGTCGAGCCCGTTGGAGCGCACACCGACGAGATGTACATTCAGGGCTTCTCCACTTCCCTGCCCGTCGACGTTCAGCACAGAATGCTGAAAACGCTTGACGGCTTTGAAAACGCGCAGATCATGCGCTACGCGTACGCGATAGAATACGACTGCGCCGACCCCACGCAGATGCTCCCGACCCTTGAATTTAAAGGGATCTCAGGACTTTACGGCGCGGGGCAGTTCAACGGGACCTCGGGATATGAGGAGGCTGCCGCGCAGGGTCTTGTTGCGGGTATCAATGCCGCTCTGAGTCTGCTTGGCGAGCCGCCGATGATACTTGAGAGATCCGAGAGTTATATCGGAACGCTCATCGACGACCTTGTCACCAAGGGCACTAACGAGCCCTACAGAATGATGACCTCGCGCTCTGAATACAGGCTTCTTCTCCGTCAGGACAATGCAGACGCAAGACTTACCCCCATCGGCAGAAGAATAGGTCTTATCGACGACGAGCGCTACGAAGCCTTCAAAACCAAGCAAAATAACATAGAAAACGAGATAAAGAGACTTGTCTCTACTTTCCTTTCCCCCACAAAAGCCAACCCCTTGCTCGAATCTCTCGGTCAGACACCGCTCTCGGGCGGCGCGTCTCTTGCGGATCTCTTGCGCAGACCCTCTGTGACCTATGAGGCGCTTGCCGAGATAGACCCCGCGCGCCCTGCCCTTTCTATGAGAGAAGCGCTCACGGTGGAGACCGCGGTAAAATACGAGGGATATATCAAGCGCCAGCGCTCCGAGGTAGAGCGACAGGCAAGACTTGAGTCGAAAAAGCTCCCTGCGGATATAGATTACAAGGCTATAAAGGGACTTCGCCTTGAGGCGGCTCAAAAGCTTGACAAGATCCGTCCCGCAAGCGTCGGTCAGGCATCGAGAATAAGCGGAGTTAACCCCGCGGACATTACCGTGCTTCTGATCTACCTTGGAATACACTAAAAAGAGGTCTTTATGATATACGAAGAATTCTATGCCGAGGCGAAGCGACTTTTCGCCCTCAACGGCGAGCTTGTAGAGATGCCGAGCGACGAGCAGATATCCTCGCTCCACGCTCTGACCGAGCTTATGCTTGAGGTAAATAAGAGCCTTAACCTCACCACGATAACAAATTGTTCACAAATTTTACTCAAACACTATATAGATTCGCTCACAGTATCGAAATATCTGCCTGAAGGCGCGCGTATAATAGACATCGGCTGCGGAGCAGGCTTCCCTACTCTCCCGCTCGCTATAATGCGCCCCGACCTTGATATCACCGCGCTTGACGCGACGGCAAAGAGAATAAGATACGTAGAGAGCGCGGCAGCACAGCTCGGTCTTGCAAACGTCAGGGCTGTTGCGGCAAGAGCTGAGGAGTACGTGAACGCGGGTAACCGCGAGGCATATGATATCGCGCTTGCTCGCGCGGTAGCCGAGCTTTCAACTCTCTCCGAGCTTTGCCTTGGCTTTGTAAAGATAGGCGGACTTTTCATTTCAATGAAGGGTCAGAAAGGCGAGGAGGAGCTCTCCGGCGCGCTCCGTGCCATCAAGCTTTGCGGCGGAGCAGATTCCGAGATAGTTCGTGCAGATCTGACAGAAAACGGCGAGAATTTTGAGAGCCGCCGTTTGATAATAACAAAAAAGGTCGAGACAACCCCGAAAATATATCCGAGGGCTTTCGCCAAAATATCGAAAAAACCGCTTTAATAGCGGTTTTTTCTTTTGCTCGGCAAGAAATACCGACAAGAGCTTACAAAACACCGCAGAAGTCCTTTATTTTCCACCCCCTTATTCTGACAGATTTTTTATTTCCCCCGTAGTAGAATGTTATTACCAAATGTTTCACGTGAAACTTTGGGAGATATTTAAGGAAAAGGAGATAAAAATGACGGATTTTAAGTATTTCAGGAGAAGAAACCTCGAGGAGTATCCCGTCTCTTCTCAGGTGATCCAGGTAAAGACAGACGATATCAGAGCTAACCGCGCGCAGCCGAGGGCGGATTTTGACAACAATTCTATCATAAGACTCGCGGATTCGATAAGGCGATACGGGATAATCCAGCCGCTGACGGTAAGGAGATCGGATAGCGACGACATCTATACATACGAGCTCGTGGCGGGAGAGCGAAGACTTCGCGCGGCAAGAATGCTCGGATATTTCACCGTACCGTGCATAGTTATCGAGGCGGACGAGCAGACCTCGGCAGAGCTTGCGATAATCGAAAACCTCTTGCGAAAGGATCTGAATATGTTTGAGCAGGCATACGGATTCAAAAAGCTGATAGAAAACCACGGACTCACGCAGGACGAGGTGGCAAGGAAAATGTCGCTCAGTCAGTCCGCGGTGGCAAACAAGATACGTCTTTTGCGGCTTTCGGATGCCGAGCAGCGTGCGATCCTTGAGAACGACCTCTCCGAGAGACACGCGCGAGCTCTCCTGCGGCTTGACTCTCACGAGGCGCGAGCCGAGGCGATCCGCTATATTTGCGAGGGATCTATGAACGTTCTGAACACCGAGCAATACATAGACCGTATCCTCGAAAAGCAGAAAAATAGCGCAAAAGAGGTAGAAAAAGCAGAAAAAGAGGTCTTTTCCGCAGAGAAAAAGGCACGTCAGTTCATATCTAACATTCAAAAGCGCATCGACGCGCTCAAGAAACAAGGCCAAGAGGCGACCTGTGAGGTCATCACCCGAGAACGCAGCGTAGAGGTGCGCGTGGTGCTTCGAAAGTAGTATATAGCGCCAAAAAGTTTCCGCCCGCCTTTGCTTTGCAGTCCACCGTTTCACGTGAAACATTTACGCTGAACTCTTTGCTTGTTTCACGTGAAACATTCACGCTCACCCCTTTGCTTGTTTCACGTAAAACAGAGGTTTACGGCCCGCCTCAAAGCCGCTCTTGTTTCACGTGAAACATCGCCGCAGAGACCAAGATCCGCCCCAAAAGGGCGGTTTTTTCATGAAAACACCTAAAATCTCTCTAAAAACGCGAAAAATATGCAGAAAAGCTATTGCATTCCTCGCGCGCGTGTGATATAATTCTTTTAACTAACTATCGAAATCTGCCGTCGTCACAGCCCGTGGCGACAGAAAGGAAGTATAAATGGGAAAAATCATTTCTTTTGCCAACCAGAAGGGCGGCGTTGGTAAGACAACGTCCTGCGTTAATATCGCGGCTTCTCTCGGTATTCTCGGCAAAAAAGTTCTTATAGTTGACCTCGACCCCCAGGGTAATACTACAAGCGGAGTAGGAATTGCAAAGAAGGGGCTTAAGGGCGGCACGAGAGAGCTTCTCTCGGGCAGACTCCCCGTTGAGGAGATAATCGTTGAGACTCCCTTTGAAAATCTCTCGGTGATCCCCACAAACACCGCGCTCTCCAGCGCAGAATTTGACCTTTACGAGTTTGAGGACACCGAAAAGCGCATGAAAAACGCGCTTGAGCCCGTAAAAGACGTCTATGACTACATACTCATCGACTGTCCTCCTTCTCTCGGAATGCTCACGATCAACGCGTTCACCGCAAGTGACGGAGTTATCGTGCCCATGCAGTGCGAATTCTACGCGCTTGAGGGACTTTCACAGCTTCTCATCACGATAAACCGCATAAAGCGTCTCTACAACCCCGATCTCGATGTTTGCGGAATACTTATCACTATGTACAACGCGCGTTTGCTTCTCTCCATGCAGGTCATGGCAGAGCTTAAGAAGCACTATGACGACAAGCTTTTCGAGACAAAGATATCCAGAAACGTCAAGCTCACCGAGGCACCCGGCTTCGGCAGACCCGCATTCTACCACGACAAGAGCTCTAAGGGCGCTAAGGAGTATATCGAGGTCGCAAAAGAGCTTGTCACGAGAATATAAGATCGGAGGCGTGTGAAAATGCAGAAAAAAACATCAGGTCTTGGCAGAGGACTCGGAGATCTTCTCGAGGACAACTCTCCCGAGATAAGAAAAAGCACGGCAAAGGTAGTCATCAGAACCGAAACAAAAAAGGTTCCTATGACATCCACCTCTGAAATTTACCCCGAGATAATCAGAAATAAGAGCATAAAATCTAACTACAAGAAGTAAGGAGATAGATATGGCAAAGAAACTTGGAGGTCTCGGCAGAGGCTTTTACGATATTTACGACGACAATACATTTGAAAAAGGCACGGGTCAGACACTCAGGATCTCTGATATAGAGCCCAGACGCGATCAGCCGAGAAAGACCTTTGACCGCGAGTCGCTTGAGGTCCTTGCGGATTCTATCGCGGCTTACGGTGTGCTTCAGCCTATAATCGTGCGCGAAAACGCTACAGCTCCCGGATTTTACGAGATAATCGCGGGCGAGCGCCGTTGGAGAGCGTCAAAAATGGCAGGACTTACAGAAATTCCCGCTATCGTGTTTGACGGTGACGAGCTCAAGGCGGCTCAGGTAGCGCTTATCGAGAATATCCAGCGTGAGGATCTCAACCCCGTTGAAGAAGCGTTCGGATACGGCGCGCTTATCGAAAAATTCGGTCTCACACAGGAGCAGGTGGCAAAGCAGGTCGGCAAGAGCCGTCCCGCAGTTGCGAATATGCTCCGACTTCTCGAGCTTCCCGACGAGGTGCTCCAGATGCTCAAGGCAGGCGACATCACCGCAGGCCACGCGAGAGCGCTCCTCGGTCTTGAGGACGACGAGCAGATAATAAAGCTTGCGGAGCGCACAGTTTCCAAGGGACTTTCAGTCCGCGAGGTCGAGTACGCGGTCAAGCGCATGAACGCTCGCGCGGAGGAGGACGAGGAGGCAAAGGTCCATCCGCAGATAAAGGTACACATGAAGGAGCTTGAGCGTCGCGCGATGTCGGCTCTCGGCAGAAAGGTGAGAATATCACGCTCCTCAAAGAGACGTGTCGTTGAGCTCACATACGACAGCGACGAGGATCTTGAGGCGCTTCTCACAAATCTTTGCGGAAACAATATTTTTTCCGATACCGAAGAAAAATAAATTTGGCAACCAAGAGAAAGGAACAGAAAAATGCTTGATATCAGATATATAAAGGAAAACCCCGACGAGGTCATTGAAAGACTCGCGAAAAAGGGCAAGGACGCAAAAGAGGAGATCGCAGAAATTCTCGCGCTTGACGCAGAGAGAAGAGCTCTCATTTCCTCCAGCGAAACAATAAAGGCAGAGCAGAACAAAGTAAACAAGCTCATTCCTCAGTACAAAAAGGAGGGCCGCGACCTCGCGGAGATCTTTGCAAAGATGAAGGAGATGGGCGCAGAGGTAAAGGCTGCGGAGGAAAAGCTCAAGGAGGTTGAGACAAAGTTCAACACTCTCATGCTCGGTCTTCCCAATCTTCCGGATACAGACCTTCTCGCTGGCGGCAAGGAAAACAACCAGCCTCTCCGATACTTCGGAGAACCGAAGCAGTTTGACTTTGAGCCCAAGAACCACGTAGATCTTTGCACAGACCTCGGTCTTATCGACTACAAGCGCGGCGCAAAGCTCTCCGGCGCAGGATTCTGGATATACAGCGGAGTGGGTGCTCGTCTTGAGTGGGCGCTTCTCAACTACTTTATCGATACACATATCGCTAACGGCTTTGAGCTTATGCTCGTTCCTCACATGCTCGGCTACGAGTGCGGACTCACCGCGGGACAGTTCCCGAAGTTTGCTGACGACGTTTACTGGCTCGAGACCGCAGAGGATGAAAGACGCCGCTTTATGCTTCCCACAGCGGAGACCGCTCTCGTATCTCTCCACAGAGACGAGATCCTCACAGAGGCAGATCTCCCGAAGAAATATATAAGCTACACACCTTGCTTCAGACGTGAGGCAGGAAGCTACAGAGCTGACGAGCGCGGAATGGTGCGCGGACATCAGTTCAACAAGGTTGAAATGGTACAGTACACGCTCCCCGAGAAGAGCGACGAGGCGTTTGAGGAGCTCGTAGGCTGCGCGGAGCAGCTCGTAAAGGGTCTCGGCTTCCACTTCAGAACAGTTAAGCTCGCGGCAGAGGACTGCTCGGCATCTATGGCGAGAACCTACGACATCGAGATCAACATCCCCTCGATGGACGGCTACAAGGAGGTATCCTCTGTATCCAACGCTAGAGATTATCAGGCTCGCCGCGGCATGATGAGAGTAAAGAGAGATAACGGCAAGATCGAGTATCTCCACACACTCAACGGCTCGGGTCTCGCGACCAGCCGAATCCTTCCCGCGCTCGTTGAGCAGAACCAGCAGGCAGACGGCTCTGTCGTAGTTCCCGAGGTTCTCAGAAAGTACCTTGGCTTTGACGTTATAAAGTAAGCCGCCAAAAGGGAAGGGCAACCGAATGAACAAGCTGAAAAAAGTATTTGTGGCGGCGCTCGCCGTCATAATCGCGCTTCTCTCCTTTCTCGGTATAAGATCCTGCTCGCAGGCGCCAAGCCTTGAGGAGATAGAGGGCAGACTTGCCGAGCTTATCGAGGCATCCTACGGTGTAAACGAGATACTTTTCGGCGCAGGTCCCGCGGTGTATGAAAAGGTGTATGAGAACAAATTCATACCGCACAGAGTCGGCGAGGAGGTGTATTATTACTACACGCTCGCGGACGAGACTCTGGGCGAGATATTCGTTCTCCGTACCACCGAGTATCACTATTTCCTGCTCGAGACGACCGAGAGAGCAGGAGAGGAGTATTGGCTCCTCGATACCGAGGGCAGATATTTCTATGAGATAGAATATACAGAGCCCGAAAATATCAATGATGAGGTAAAAGGTCCTTTTGAGGACAGCGAGTCCGGCAAAAAATACTATTTTTATATGTTCCACGACTCAGAGCTCGGCAAGGATATATACCGCTATACCAACACGCAGGGCAGACAGTACCTCGTTCGCTCCACAGAGGAGAAAGAGGGAAGTGAGCCGACCTACACCGCTGACGGATATTTCTATTACGAGATAGAATACACCGAGCCTACCTACGAGATGTACTACCGCGAGAGCGATCCCGACGGCTACAGCTACGTGCGACTTGACTCTCCCTACTGGAGCGCCGAGGCGATAAAGCTTTACGCGGAAGGCGTTTACTCAAAGGGATATCTTGAGGGTGTTTACGAGATGCTCTTTACGGGTGCTGCGATCTCTGACGATGCGAGCGGCATTCGCGGAGCGAGATATTATAACTACGAGGACGCAGACGGCAAGGTCTGGCTCATGTCCTCTGACGATTACGAGTCGCTTATCCCCGGCAAGAGAATATACGACCTGTCCACCGCAAGGATAGTCAGACCTCGCCGCCGCGATTTTGTAAATATTCAGGTAGAGAGCTACCTTGAAGGACAACCAGACGTGCGCGTCAAGGTCAAGCTGTCCATGATAAAGCAGGACGGCGTCTGGATGCTCGACAGCGCGACGTATTAAGGATTAGGGTGTTTTTTGCAGGGGGAGTGGAAAACTTTTTGGAAAAAGTTTTCGCCCTCCCCCTGCACCCCCACCTCTTTCAAAAACTTTCAACTATGGGACAAGTCTTGATCAAAGCATGCCCCCTGCAAGGAAGTTTTTGTCGACTTTTTTCAAAAAGTCGTAGGGTGCAGGGGCAACGCCCCGCAAAACGGCGTGTTTCTTTTTGTAAGCTTTTTCTTTTGCGCCTCTTCGCCCAAAAGAAAAAGCGGCAAACAATTAAAGCGTTTTTCACCTTCACACCGCTTTCTACACCGTTATAGAACATAGAAAAAGAAAGGAATACAAAAATGGTCAGTATTTCCGAGATCTTCGGCAGCGCAGTTTTTAACGACGACGTTATGAAAGAGCGTCTCCCCGAAGACGTTTACGAATCACTTACAAAAACGATTGCCACAGGCAAAACGATCGATGCGTCTATTGCGGGCGTTGTCGCTTCCGCAATGAAGGACTGGGCAATAGAAAAGGGAGCAACTCATTACACTCACTGGTTCCAGCCCCTCACGGGCGTTACCGCCGAAAAGCACGACGCTTTTATCAAGCCTGTCGGCAACTGCAGAGTTGTAATGGAGTTCTCGGGCAAGGGGCTCATCAAGGGTGAGTCCGACGCGTCCTCTTTCCCCTCCGGCGGACTTCGCGCCACCTTCGAGGCGAGAGGCTACACCGCGTGGGATCCCGCTTCCTATGCCTTCGTCAAGGACGGAACTCTTTATATCCCCACCGCATTCTGCTCCTACACGGGAGAGGCGCTCGATACAAAGACGCCCTTGCTCCGTTCTATGGACGCGATAAGCGACGCGGGACTCCGTTTGCTCCGAATCCTCGGAGACACCACATCAAAGCGCTTGACAACCACAGTAGGCGCAGAGCAGGAGTACTTCCTTGTCGACAAGGAGCTCTACGACAAGCGCCGCGACCTCATATACACGGGCAGAACGCTCGTTGGCGCGCCAGCGCCCAAAGGACAGGAGATGGAGGACCACTACTTCGGTCCTATCAACTCGCGTGTCAGCGCGTTTATGCAGGAGCTTGACGAAACTCTCTGGACACTCGGCATAAACTCCAAAACAAAGCACAACGAGGCGGCTCCCGCTCAGCATGAGCTCGCGCCCATCTACTCTACCACCAACATGGCGGTAGATCACAACCTCCTCACGATGGAGTACATGAAGAGAACAGCGGAGAAGCACGGACTTGTGTGTCTGCTCCACGAAAAGCCCTATGCGGGTGTAAACGGCTCGGGCAAGCACAACAACTGGTCTATAAACAGCGACGGCGGCAGAAATCTGCTCGATCCCGGCAAGACCCCCGCAGAGAACAGAAAGTTCCTTATCACTCTTGCGGCTATCCTCAAGGCGGTTGACGACTATCAGGATCTTATGCGACTTTCCGTCGCTTTCGCGGGCAACGATCACCGTCTCGGCTCTAACGAGGCGCCCCCCGCTATAATCTCGGTATTCCTCGGAGAAGAGATAGGCGCTATCATCGACGCTATCGTTAGCGGCGAGAGCTACGAGGGCAAGAAGGCGGACATTATGGACTTTGGTATCCCCTCTGTTCCCACCTTCCGCAAGGACACCACCGACAGAAACAGAACCTCTCCCTTCGCGTTTACGGGCAACAAGTTTGAGTTCCGTATGCTCGGCTCGTCGCAGAACATCGCAATGCCGAACATAGTCCTCAACACCGCCGTTGCCGAGAGCTTCAGGCAGTTTGCCGACGAGCTTGAGGGTGCAGAGGATCTTGACGCGGCAATAGCTGAGCTTCTCAAGAAGACCTTTGCTCAGCACCGCAGGATCATATTTGACGGAAACGGATACTCTCTTGAGTGGGAGCACGAGGCAGAGCGCCGCGGACTTCTGAATCTCAGAACTTCCGTATCCGCGTTCAAGCGCTATGACGACGAAAAGAACATCAAGCTCTTTGCTGATCACGGCGTAATGAGCGCGACAGAGATAGCGTCGAGAAAGGATATCCTTTTCGAGAACTACGCGAAGATAGTGAACATCGAGGCTCTTACCATGATAGAAATGGTAAGCAGAGATATCATTCCCGCGGTAACCTCTTACATAGGAACGCTCTCGAATGGACTTATGGCAAAGCTTGCCGCTATTTCCGAGGCTAACTGCGACGTTGAGCGCGACCTTATTATGAAGCTCTCCGCTACCAACGCGCGCGCTTATGAAAAGCTTGAGTCGCTGAAGAGCGCTGAAAAGCTTGCAACCTCGCAGCAGGACTACGAGGCAAAGGCAGAGGTTTACGAAACTCGTGTTCTTCCCGCTATGGCAGAGCTCAGAGTTGAGATAGACACTCTCGAAACTATGACCGCAACCGAATATTGGCCGCTTCCCACATACGGCGAACTTATGTTCTGTGTGTGATTAGTAATTAAGTGTTATATGCGAGGGGGGAGGAATACTTTTTTAGAAAAAAGTTTTCCTCCCCCCCCTGGCTCCCCCCACTTTTCAAAAAACTTTTAGTATGGGGGCGGTGATTTAAGGTGACGTATGTAGGTTAAAGTTTTCGACCGCCTTTTTCAAAATGCGGTAGAGTGCAGGGGGAGACCCCGCAGAAAGAGTATATTTCTTTTTCTTATCTTTTTTCTTGTTTTTTATCTTGTGTCATGGTAAAATATATGTGGATAACTCAAATTTGCGCTCTTAAAGGAGACAAAAAATGAAAAAGATAAGATACACTGTGCTCGGCATGGGCTGTGCGGTATGCGTAGGCCACGTTGAGAGAACGATAACAAAAATATGCGGAGAGGGTTCTGTCGTAGTCAGTCTGCTCACAAATTCCGCAATCGTTACGGTTGCTGACGACACCGACGAGGACGCGCTCTTTACAGAGCTTAAAAAAGCCCTCAAGACGGCGGGCTACACCCTCAAAAAGTCGCGCGATGAAAAAGAGGGTGGGTCAAGGGCAAGCCGCGAGGACTACAAAAAAAGTCTGCGCACGCTCATCGCGTCTATAATCATAACGCTTGTCCTTATGTACGTCTCGATGGGGCATATGCTCTCGCTCCCACTCCCCGCGGACGCGAGGATAATTTCCGCGCTTCAGATAGCACTGACGCTCCCCGTGATGATACTCAACCGAAAGTTCTTTAAAAACGGAGCATCAGCGCTCATGCGCCGAGCTCCTAATATGGACTCACTCATAGCCCTCGGCTCTGCCGCGTCATTTATATACGGAATTTTCGCGACCGTGATGATATTTATATCAAGCGCCAATGGAGACGCGCACACGCTCCACACCTACGCGCACAGCCTTTATTTTGAGTCTGCCGCGATGATACTTACCCTGGTCTCTCTCGGCAAAACGCTTGAGAGCAGGGCAAAGGACTCCGCAGCTGACGCGATAGGCAAGCTCTCGCGCATGCTCCCCGACACCGTCACTAAAATAATAGACGGAAATCCCGAAAAGGTGTCTATATCCGAGATCTCGGTCGGTGACAGAATAGCGATAAGGGCGGGCGAGATAATCCCCGCGGACGCAAAGATAACAGAGGGTACTTGCTCGGTAGATGAGTCTATGCTCACAGGCGAGAGTATCCCTGTAGAGAGACAGTCGGGAGATATGATAAGCGCCGCTTGTACGCTCCTCTCGGGCTATGTCATAGCGGAAGTTGAAAAGGTCGGCTCTGACACCGCGCACGCCAAGATAATCGCGCTGCTTGAGGACGCGGCGGCATCAAAAGCGCCGATCGCCAGAGTTGCCGACAGGATAAGCTCGATATTCGTGCCCGCGGTAATGCTCATATCTATCGTAACCGCGCTTGTTTGGGCGCTGCTTGGCGAGGGTGAGATTGCAGTCAGATACGCGCTCTCTGTACTCGTAATTTCCTGTCCCTGTGCGCTCGGTCTGGCAACTCCAACCGCGATTATGGTAGGAACGGGGCTCGGAGTTGAGCACGGAATACTCATAAAGAGCGCAGAAGCACTTGAGGTGCTCAGCTCGGTAAAATACTTTATGACAGACAAAACAGGCACACTCACAGAGGGAAAGCCTACTGTGACAGACGTGGTCTGTACAGAAGATGTCAGCGAGGCGGAGCTTATACGCGCGGCTTACACCGCGGAGATAATGTCCGCACACCCGCTCGCTCACGCAGTCTGCTCCTTTGCAGAGGGCAGGGAAATAAAGCCTATGGAAGCAAAGAATTTCCGCTCGGTCTCGGGCAGGGGAATAATTGCGGATACCGACGCGGGTATAGTAGCCCTCGGACGACCCGAATTTTTGCTCTCTGAGGGATTTTCCGACGCGGGCTGTGACTTTATCCGCTCAAATACAGAAAAACTCGAAAAAGAGGGAAAAACTGCGGTCTCGATAGCGCTCGGCAACAAAACTCTCGGTGTGATAGGAATTGCCGACTCTCCGCGCGCGGACTCAAAGGACGCGATACGCGAGCTTCACGAGATGGGAATATCCGCGGTAATGCTCACAGGAGACAACCAAAGGGTGGCAGAGGCGGTGGGCGATGCCTGCGGCATAGACGAGATATATGCAGCTCTTCTTCCTGAGGACAAGGAAAGGATAATAAAAGATCACAAGTCAAAGGGCGTTTGCGCGATGGCGGGAGACGGCATAAACGACGCGCCCGCGCTCGCGTCAGCTGATATAGGAATAGCAATAGGCGCGGGAACTGAGGTGGCTATAGACAGCGCGGATATAGTTCTCTCAAAAAACAGCCTTGGAGATGCCGTAAAGGCAATAAAGCTCTCAAAGGCAACGATGCGTACCATAAAGCAAAACCTTTTCTGGGCGCTGATATACAACGCGATATGTATCCCGATAGCGGCAGGCGCGTTTGTTTTCCTCGGCATCGCTATCTCCCCGATGATCGCATCGGCGGCGATGAGCGTGTCCTCGATCTGCGTGGTGCTCAATTCGATAAGGCTCAAAAAAGCGAAGATATAAAAAATTCAAAAAGTAAAAAATACCCCCCTCTCTCGATTTTGAGAGAGGGGGGTAGCTATTTGTCGTTAAACTTTATTTTGCGTGATAAAAGCGCTTATTTTACGCTTTCTATGGGCGCCATATTGAATATGTCAAGAGGCAGATCCCCAAATTGAACCGTATTGATTCTTACAGAAACACACACAGATTTGTCAAGGTAACATCCAACCAATCTGCCGTTAGTACCTGTTTCTTCATATAAGTCAAGGGAATATGGGCCAATCGTTACATTTTCTTTGATCGGCTGGTCTTCTATCAACGGAAGTGTATTTTTGTTATAGAAATATATAAAACGATATTTAAAATAGACCCCGTCTCCGTAAATCACCTCGAAAGTGTTGTAACTCAAACAATATTCCATGCGAAATGTTTCGTCGGGTGTTTTTGATGGCATTAAAGGCAAGTCGATTATATCCATATTGTGAGCCATTGCCTGCGCAACTTTCTGACTTCTAACGTAATAATAAAGATCCTCTTTGCTGTCACGATATTTTTCAAACTCTTCCTCTGTTCCGTTTGCCGCTTTTATGAAATCCTGAACCTCTTGTATTGAGTCAAAAGAAATCGTTATCGGAGGCTCTCCGGAACCGCCGGAAGAGAAACCCTCAAGCTTTTTAGGTGTATAGTCTTTTTGGGTAGTAGTGGTGGTGGAACCATTTTCTCCGCCGGGCGCGGGTGTTGGTGTGTCCTTTTGGTCAAGACAGGATACGAGCGTTATCGCAATTATTATTGCAAGAAATAAGGCTAAAAATTTTTTCACAGTGGTCCCTCCTTAAATTAGTGATGATCTTCTAAGTGATCATTTATTGTATCGATGCAATCATCGCAGTACATTTCTTCAGAGTAAATAAGACTAGTGTTTCGTTTTCCCATGAGACATATTCTTGTCTCCATAAAACCTTTTCTGCAAGTATCACAATTCTCGTTAACACAATTCTCCGTTTCTGTTGCTCCATAACAATAATGGTCGGGAGCGCCAATTTGATGGGAAAGTTCATGTGTTAAGCTATAAATGGTCTGTATAGCAATAATTTCTGCTTCCGTTTCCGGATGATATCTAGACGTTACACAAGGGGAGATAATTATGGCATTCCACCCCCCATAAAAGGCTGAAGGTTCATCATTTTTCAACACATGTCCTGTCCAAAGAGCCGAGCCTGAAATATCTGTACCAACAAACAAGTTATATATTACCAGTCGATCTCTAACAATATGCTGTTGGTTTAAATGAAGGCAAGGGTTGTCGCAACTATTTGGTGTTAGCGCACCGTCTGTTTGAAGCTTGCATTCATCTGCTATAGAGGTACACGGGTTATATATAGCTAAGGTTGCTACATTGAAAAAGCTAAAAAGTCTTTGAGCCGCTTCATAGTGGTAGTTTCTTATTAATCTTTCTGTGTCCGTGTCCATGACAGCAAATCTAACGCTATACCCTTGATCATATAGATGATCTATAAAGGTTATATACGTATCGTCTTCAAAAATCGCCCAAGTGTGTTGAGCATAATCATCATCGCTCGGGTTAGGGTCCTCATCTAAAATTATACTGCCTCCGTCAAATCTTAATACGCTCTCAGAGCCCTTGTTTTTTATTATAAATTCACCATTTTCCGCTGACAGTATGTTCCAACGATAATATGGAGACGGAGCGCTGCCTGCATTACCTAATTCCACCTCGTCGCCTATAGCAAACAAAGCAAGATTATTATTCAGGGGATCTTTGATGCAATAATCTCCATATCCAAGATCTTCAAATGTCCAAGAAATATCCGCTTGGGTTGAAAGCGATGATACAGACACTGTAAAATCGCCGGGGTTTTCTAAAAATTTTTCGGAAATCACGTTTATTATATAATAATCTCCGTTGTTAATTCCGACAGAGCTGAAAGCACTTTCTCCTAAAGCTGTGCTTGAATCTATAAAATCCGTAGTAGTATCAACAACCGTTTCATTAAGCTTTGCAGGCTGTTCTTCAGAGCCGTCAGATTCGCTTAATGATGCCGTGGGAAAGGATACGTTTGGAATTATGAGCAAAGCTATCAAAAGAAAGCATAAAGCTTTTTAATGGTAGAACTGTTCTTCATAATTATCCTCCCGTTATTAAATTATATTAAAGTTTTGTGGTAAGATTGATCATTCACTTACCATATCAAATCACCTCCACAGAAAAAAACAAACAAAAAACGCACAGATCTGCTCTTTAGCAAGTCTATGCGTATAGCGGTTTAAGCTTTAATATGTCTGGCGGCTTTGCTGTCGCATAGTCGTCGAACTATTCGGTTTCTTTGCATAAGTATTATACCATATTATTTTAAAACTGTCAATATTTTTTTAGGATATGTAGTAAGGAATGCTTTGATCAGATCCATCTCACCTCATTTTGGCTTTTTTCTACCCATTAAAATATAAACTTTCTGTAAACTTTTGGCTGAAAAAGTGAAAAAAATATTGCAAAAAGGCACATTATATATTATAATACTATATATATATTAAAATATAATGGACGACGTATAAATACAGAAAGGAGGATCGCAAAATAAATGGCTTATCTTGACGAAATAAAAGCTATATGGGAGATGGTCAAGACCTCTTTTATTGAGGTTGACGGGCTTTCCCAGTCTGTCGTTGACCTTTGGTTCCGCGATCTTGATCTCACAAATTTTGAAGATAAAAAAGTCACTTTTGTAACCGATTCCGAGTTTAAATACACGATAATAAAGGACCACTACCTCGTAAAGGTAGAGGACAAATTCAAAAAGCTTTTGGGCTTTGATATCACTTGCGAGGTCATCTATGACCCCGAGGGAATAGATCTCGAGGCACCCAGAGAGCATATCGGCGGATATTCCGCGAGGATCGAGGCTGAAGAGGAGCAGCACCGCGAGGAGCTGAGGGTCGCTGAGGAAGCGGTGGCTGAGGCAAAGGCAAACGGAGAAGAGTCCCCGAGCGACGCTGAAAAAATTCTCCAGCTTCAGAACTACAATTTTGAATACACATTCGACAACTTCATTGTCGGAAACTCAAATAAATTCGCGCACGCGGCTTGCCTTGCTGTCGCAAAGCGCTCGCCCGCGACATACAATCCGCTCTTTATCTACGGACCGAGCGGACTTGGAAAAACACACCTTATGCACGCGGTAGTAAACGAGCTCAGAAAGAAGGACGCATCTCTCACGGTCGTTTATATAAAGGGCGAGGATTTCACAAATCAGATGATCGAGAGCCTCTCGAAGCACGAGATGGATAAATTCCGCCAGAAATACAGAAACTGCGATATACTTCTCATCGACGATATTCAGTTCATCGCGGGCAAGACATCCACACAGGAGGAGTTCTTCCACACGTTTAACGAGCTTTATGAACAGAGAAAGCAGATAATCCTCTCGTCTGACCGTCCTCCCAAGGACATCAACACGCTTGAGGACAGACTCAGAACGAGATTCGAGTGGGGACTGCTTGCTGACATCGAGCCGCCGGATCTTGAGCTTCGCATCGCGATAATCAAGAAAAAGGCAGAGCAGATAGCTATCGAGCTCTCTGACGACGTGCTGAGCTTCCTTGCGGAAAACCTCAGATCAAACATCAGACAGATAGAGGGAGCAGTCAAAAAGCTCAGTGCGCTGAGCTTCCTCACAGGTCAGGAAATATCGGTCGAGACCGCAAACGGATGCATCGCAGAGCTCCTTGGCGGGGCAGAGCCGATAAGCATCACGGTCGATAAGATATTCTCCACCGTATATAAGAAATACGGAGTGAGCAAGGAGGATATAATCGGACCTAAAAAGAATAAAGAAATAGCAAACGCGCGTCACATTATGTGCTATCTTATCAGAGAGGTGACAGAGATGTCCTTCCCGAACATCGGAAAGATGATGGGCAACAGAGACCACTCCACGATAATCTCCTCTTACGACAAGGTCAAAAAGCAGATGTACGTCGACCCGCTTTTCAATATCGAGATACACGATATCAAGCGTGAGCTTGAGGAAATGATATACTGATAACAGCTTTTCAACAGGAATCCAACAGGAGAAAAACCTGTTGATAAACTGTTGATATCCTGTGGCAGACAGAATAAAAGAAAAACTCTAAAATACAGGCGATGTTTGGCTTCTCGCGAGATTTTCACCTGTTGACAAAATTCGACTTTTGGCTGTGGAAAAATACGGCAATAAAAAAGGCGACAGAAGTTGTCAACAGAAAAGCCTCAAAAAAGCCTGTGGAATTTTCTGTTGATAAAATAGGCTTTGATTTTTTGGGTAAAAATCTCATAAAAAACAGAGTGAAAAAAGGACAAAAAATCAAAAAACCGACTTGTCCACAATCCTTCCACACACAACAAACAGCCTTTTCAAGAGCTCTGTCAACACCCACACCACCCGCAAAGCCTTATATTTCAAGGCACAAAAACTTTTCCACAGTTTCAACAGCCCCTAATACTTATACTGCTAAAAAATTATTTTTATTTATTTATGTTATTTTATTTTAAGGAGACAGCGAAATGAAAGTTATTTTTGACAAGTCCACGGTCATCTCTGCGGTAGCGCCTCTTATGTGTGCGGTATCCGGTAAATCCGTTCTCTCTACTATAGAGGGAATACTCATAGAAGCAAAAATGCCCGACACCGTAACACTCACGACCTACGACCTTGAAAAGGGTGTAAGAGTTACTATAGAGGCTAAGGTAATAGAAGAGGGAAGCTTTATAATCAACGCGCAGAAGTTCAACCAGACCATCAAGGTCATGGGTGGCGACGAGATCACCCTCTCGGTCGACAGCAAGATGATCGCTTGTATCAGCTGCGGAAGATCCTCTCACAGAATGAGCGCTCTCGCGGGCTCTGATTTCCCCGCGATCCCCGATCTCGTGAGCGACAGAAGCTTTATCGTTTCTCAGGCGATACTCAAAAAGATGATCGGTCAGGTCGGCTTTGCTATGGCATCCAATGACCAGAGAGCAGTGCTCAACGGCTGTTTCTTCAAGATAGCTGACGATTCTATCATGACGGTTGCCTGCGACGGCTTCAAGAGCGCTAAGTGCAAGTGCACAGCGGAGCTTGAGAATAAGAACACAAACGGCAACGCGCACCTTGATTATTCCTTTATCGTACCCGTAAAGACAGTAAACGAGCTCTCCAGACTCCTTTCTGACGACGAGGAGGCTCTCACACAGATCTACGTTACAAGAAAGCATATAGTATGCCTTATCGGCGAGCTGACATTCTTCTCCCGCCTTATCGACGGCAACTATATCGACTTTGAGAGAATAGTTATAAGAAACCACAAGATAACTGTTGTAGCTCCCAAGGCAGAGCTTGTAAGCGCGCTTGAGCGTGCGGCACTCGTAACAGAGGAGAGAATCGCGGGAAGCGTTCGCTCTCACGTTAAGCTCGATATCGCGGGCGGACTCTTTAAGGTATCCGCTACATCCGCGTCGGGCGCTATTTACGACGAGCTTGCGGTTGAGCAGGAAGGACCCGATATAGTTATCGCGTTCAATAACAGATTCCTTATAGACAGCGTCAGAGCATGTGACTCTGAAAAGATAAAGATCTCCCTCTCAAGCGCGCTCACAAGCATCAATATCGAGCCCGGCGAGGAGGTTGAGGGCAAGGAAGAGATCTTCATGATCCTCCCTGTAAGAATGAAGGAGTAACTGTTTAAGCTCACGATGTGAGCTTAAACGCCAAGTTTGCAAAGCAAACTTGTTTATAGACGGTTATGGGATTCAGAATGGGTGCTGCCTAAGTCTTAGTCAAAGCATGCTTCCATCAAGAAAGTTTTCGTCAACCTTTTTCAAAAGGTTGCGCGGTTAGTAAGGCGCGCGGAGCGCCTTACGACCTTCCTCTCTTTCGGCGCTTTTCTTTTTGTTAGCTTTTTCTTTTGCGCCTACTCGCTCAAAAGAAAAAGCGGCAAACGACCAAGACGTTCTCCACACATTTCACACCAAATTCTACCCCAAAAAACCGTTACTGACAATTTTCTGTCAGTAACAGAGCCTTTTTATTTGATATAATAATCTCGTAAGTAATAAAAACACATATTTTTCAGAAAGTTTTCGTCCACCTTTTTTAAAAGGTGGCAGGGTACGGGACGGCGTCCCGAAAAAACCCCTAATGTAACAATGTATTGTAAAAAGATAACACTTGAAAATTTTCGCAACATTGAGTCGGCAGAGGTAAGCTTTTCCGAGGGGACTAACATTTTGCTAGGAGCTAATGCACAGGGAAAAACAAACCTCTTAGAAGCAATATTTTATGCCTCTGTGGGCAAGAGCTTCCGCTCGACTCACGCGGCAGAAATAATAAGATTCGGCGAGAGCTCGGCTAAAATAAAGCTGGATTACAACGATGCGAAAAGAGATAACGAGCTGACGATAAGTCTTTTCCGAGACCGTGTCCGCAGAGTGGAGAAAAATGGGCTAAAGATCGATAAAATGTCCGAGCTTGTGGGAAATTTCAGAGCAGTGCTGTTTTGCCCCGAGCATCTCTCACTTATCAAGGACGGTCCGTCTGTCAGACGAAATTATCTCGACATCGCGATCAGCCGCCTCTATCCGCTTTATATGAGAACTCTTCAGACCTACAATTACATATTAAAGCAGAGAAATGCGCTTATAAAGGACGCTCCGCAGAACAGAGAGACCTTTGATGCCACTATCGAGCTTTGGTCTCTAAAGCTTGCTCACGAGGCGGCGGTGATATCCAAATACCGCGCGGAGTTTATAAAGCGAGCCGACGTTTGCGTGCGCGAGTGCTTTTCTGATATGACCTCGGGCAGAGAGGTCGCAGAGCTTCACTACGTCTCGTCCTCACACGCGAGCGAGGAGGAATGCCTTGACGTATCTGCTACCGAGGCGAGATATATCTCGCTGCTCACCTCTAATTACGAGCGTGAGATTGGAGCCGGAGCTACGCTTTGGGGTGTCCACAAGGATGATATAGATATCCGCCTCAACTCGAAAGAGGCAAGGGTATATGCGTCTCAGGGACAGCAGAGATCGCTCTCTCTGGCGCTTAAAATTGCCGAGGGAGATATTTGCTGTGAGGAGTTTGGGGACTATCCCGTGTTGCTCCTTGACGACGTTCTCTCCGAGCTTGACGCCGAGAGGCGCGCGTACCTCACGGGCAGGATAAAGGATAAGCAGGTAATTATGACCTGTTGCGAGAGCCTTGTCGACGGGGAATTTAAGCTGATCCGAGTCGAGGGCGGACACTATTTCGAGTAAAGGAGACAGGTGACAAATGTTTCTTCACGTCGGAAATAATAAAAATATAAGAAAAAAAGATATAATCGGGATCTTTGATATGGATAACGCAACGGTCTCAATGATAACGAGAAAATTTCTCAGTGATAGCCAGAAAAAAGGGCTTGTCGAGAGCGCAAATGAGGAGATACCTAAATCCTTTGTGCTCTATGAAGCCGATGGAAAAATGAACGTCTGCTTCTCTCAGCTCTCAAGCGCGGCACTTTACGGCAGAATGGATATCGTTGGGTAGAGAGTAGCTTAGGTTACATAATACCAAGGTTCCCTTGTGTAAAGGGAGCCCCCATCAAAGATGGGTGAGGGATTGTTCTTAAAACATAATTCACAATCCTTCCGTCACGGCGTTGCCGTGCCACCTCCCTTTACACAAGGGAGGCTAAAAATAAAATCAAATTATATACACTTCCTTTACGGAAGTTTTTGTCCACTTTTTTCAAAAAGTGGCGGGGGAGTGGGGCGAGTAGCCCCGCATAAACCCATACCTACAATAAAACCAAGGAAAGGTAAAAGTAATGGAAAATTTCGAGCGCGAATCCTATGATGAAAGTCAAATACAAGTTCTTGAAGGACTTGAGGCGGTAAGAAAGAGACCCGGTATGTATATCGGTACTACCTCTATCCGCGGACTCCACCACCTCGTTTACGAGATAGTGGACAACTCTATAGACGAGGCATTGGCAGGATTTTGTACTAAGATAAAGGTAACTATAAATCCCGACAACAGCATCACAGTAGAGGACAACGGACGAGGAATTCCCACGGGTATCCACCCGAAGCAGGGAATCCCCACGCCTGAGGTCGTTTACACTATACTTCACGCGGGAGGAAAATTCGGCGGCGGCGGATACAAGATCGCCGGCGGACTTCACGGAGTTGGTGCGTCTGTCGTTAACGCGCTTTCAGAGTGGGTCGAGCTCGATGACGTATATGAGGGCGAGCGATTTACAGAAAGATTTGAGCGCGGAAAGGTTGCGAGAAAGTTTGCGGCAGCTCCGATGGATCCCGAGAGAGAGCACGGAGTAAAGGTGACCTTTAAGCCCGACCCCGAGATATTCGAGGAGACCGTGTTTGAATACGAGACACTCGCAAACAGAATGAGAGAGCAGGCGTTCCTCAACGCGGGCATCAAGATAGTTCTCACAGATCTTCGCACAGATGAGCCTATCGAGACCGAGTTCTATTTTGAGGGCGGTATCAAGAGCTTTGTCTCCTACCTCAACGAGAACAAGCACTGCGAGCTCATTCACCCCGACGTTATCTACATGAAAGGCGAGCGCGGAACAAGTGTGTGCGAGATAGCTCTTCAGTACAACGACTCCTACAACGAGGTGGTAATGACCTTTGCGAACAACATGAACACCATCGAGGGCGGTATGCACGAGACGGGATTCAGAACAGGTCTTACCAAGGTAATAAACGACTATGCTAGAAAGGCAAACATACTTAAGGACAGCGACAAGAATCTCTCTGGCGAGGACGTCAGAGAGGGAATATGCGCGATAGTCAGTGTAAAGCTTGAGGACGCGCAGTTCGAGAGCCAGACAAAGGCAAAGCTCGGAAACTCCGAGATAAGAACACTCGTTGACAACACGATGACAACAAAGCTCGCTGAGTATTTTGAGGAAAATCCCGCGACCGCGAGAGCGATAATCGACAAGGCGCTTGCGGCGTCCCGCGCGAGAGAGGCGGCAAGAAAGGCAAGAGAGCTCACGAGAAGAAAGGGAATCCTCGGCAGCTCCGCGCTTCCCGAAAAGCTTGCTGACTGCAACGAGAGAAACGCAGAGCTTACAGAGGTATATCTCGTAGAGGGAGACTCTGCGGGAGGTTCTGCAAAGATGGGAAGAAACTCTCGCTTCCAGGCGATACTTCCTCTTCGCGGAAAGGTTTTGAACGTTGAAAAGAACAGACTTGACAAGGTCTACTCAAACCCCTCGCTCATACCGATAATTCAGGCGCTCGGCTGTGGAATCGGTGAGGATTTCGATATCACAAAGCTCAGATACGGCAAGATAATCATCATGGCGGATGCGGACGTTGACGGATCGCACATCAGAATCCTTCTTCTTACATTCTTCTTCCGCCACATGAGACAGCTTATCGACGAGGGACATGTTTACCTCGCGCAGCCGCCTCTTTACAGAGTGTATAAGAGAAGCGGAAAGGGCCCTGAGCTCTATGCGTTCTCTGATGCCGAGAGAGACGAGAAGATAAAAGAGCTTGGCGGAGATGCCCAGGCGGACAGATATAAGGGTCTTGGTGAGATGGATGCCCAGCAGCTTTGGGAGACTACAATGGACCCCGAAAAGAGAACACTTCTCAAGGTTACAGTTGAGGATGCTATGGCGTGCGACGCGATGTTCTCACTCCTTATGGGCGACTCGGTAGAGCCCAGACGTGAATTCATCGAGCAGAACGCAAAATTCGCAGAGAATTTGGATATATAGTTGGTGTGAATAATGCAGGAGGAGTGGAAAACTTTTTAGAAAAAGTTTTCGCCCTCCTCCTGCACCTCCTCCCCTTTCAAAAACTTTAAAAGAGGGGGTAGGCTTAATTTTAAGTATGCTACTTTTAGGAAGTTTTTGAAGATTTTCAAGAAACTTTTTTCAAAAAGTTTTTTGAACGGGTTGTAGGGCAGAGCCCTACAAGAACAAACATCAGAAAGGCGAGTAATTAAATTGGAAAACGAAAACATAGAATTCAGAGACCAAAAAATAGTTGACGTTGAAATGGAAAAGGAAGTTAAAAAATCCTTTATCGAATACTCAATGTCTGTTATTGCCGCGCGCGCTCTTCCCGATGCGCGTGACGGTATGAAGCCCGGTCAGAGACGTATAATGTACGCTATGTACGAGGACAACCTCACATACGATAAGCCCTTCCGTAAGTCCGCTACCACTGTCGGTAACGTGCTCGGTCGTTATCACCCCCACGGTGACTCTGCCGTTTACGGAACTATGGTTCGTATGGCGCAGGACTTCTCCTACAGATATCCCCTCGTTGAGGGCCACGGAAACTTCGGTTCTGTCGACGGAGACGGAGCTGCGGCTTACCGTTATACCGAGGCGAGAATGGCAAAGATATCCGACGAGCTTATGGCTGACCTTGAAAAGGACGTCGTTGACTTTATGCCCAACTTCGATAACAGAAGAAAAGAGCCCAAGGTCCTTCCCGCAAGATTCCCCAACCTCCTTGTCAACGGAGCTATGGGAATTGCCGTCGGTATGGCAACAAATATCCCCCCTCACAACCTCGGTGAGGTTATAGACGCTACAGTCTATAGAATAGACAATCCCGAGAGCACAGTTCCCGAGCTTATGCAGTATATGAAGGGACCCGATTTCCCGACGTATGCTACTATCTACGGAACAAGCGGAATACTTCAGGCTTACACCACAGGTAAGGGCAGAATAACTGTCAGAGCCAAGGCTGAGGTCGAGGAGGACAAGCACCGTATCATCGTTTCAGAGATCCCCTACGGTGTCAACAAGAGTATGCTCTGCAAGGCGATAGCCGATCTTGTTAACGACAAGAGAATAGAGGGTATTACCGACATGCGCGACGAGTCGGGCAGAGACGGTATGAGGATCGTTATCGAGTACAGAAGAGACGCAAACGGTCAGATAATCCTCAACCAGCTCTACAAGTACTCACAGCTTCAGGATACCTGCGCTGTCAATATGCTCGCGCTTATCAACAATGAGCCCAAGATCCTCTCGCTCCCGCAGATACTCGATCACTATATCGAGCATCAGCAGTCTGTCATCTACAGACGCGTAAAGTTTGATCTTGACAAGGCAAAGGCAAGAGCGCATATCGTTGAGGGCTACCACATCGCTATCGACAATATCGACAGAATAATAGAGATAATGAAGACATCTAAGTCTATCCCCGAGGCTAAGGAGAGACTTATGGGTGAGTTCTTCACGGTGAAATTTGCTGACGAGTTCTCAACAGAGATCGAGGGCGTAAAGCAGCTCACCGAAATTCAGGCGCAGGCGATCGTTGAGATGACTCTCGGCAAGCTCACAGGCATGGAGAGAGACAAGATAGAGGACGAGCTCGCAAGACTCCACGCGACAATAGCTGAGCTTGAGGGCATACTTGCCGATCCTCAGAAGATCAATCAGATAATCAAGGACGAGATGCAGGAGATCAAGCGCAAGTTCTCTGACGAGAGAAGAACAGATATCGTTGAGTCTACAGACGACATCGACCTTGAGGATCTTATCGAGCGCCACAAGTGTGTTATCACAATGACACACGCGGGCTATATCAAGAGACTTCCCGCAGACACCTACTCGGCGCAGAGACGCGGAGGAAAGGGAATCATCGGTATGTCCACCAAGGAAGAGGACTTTATCGAGCAGGTGGTGGCTGTGGACAGCCATTCCTACATCATGATGTTTACGAATATGGGCAAGGTACATATGAGAAAGGCGTACCAGATACCCGAATCCTCGAGAACCGCAAAGGGAACGAACATCGTAAATATCATCGAGATGCTCCCCGGAGAGAAGATCACAGCTCTCATCAGCGTGCCCGAGTTCAACGAGGGCGAGTACCACACAATGGTAACAAAGTGCGGAGTTATCAAGAGAACTCCGATAAAGGAATACGAGTATCAGCGCAAGGGCGGAAAGATCGCTATAAATCTTGACGAGGGCGACGAGCTCGTATTCGTAATGCACACCGTTGACGACTGCGAGATACTCCTCGCTACCGCTAACGGCTGCGCGGTAAGATACTCTGTAAACAACGTAAGATCGATGGGCAGAACCGCAAGAGGTGTAAGAGGTATCGCGCTTCGCGACGGCGACTACGTAACAGGCGTTGCGGTAGTTGACGAGACAAAGGACCTTATCACGATAACCAGAAACGGCTTTGGTAAGAGAACGCCCTTCGAGAACTTCAGAGAGATGAAGCACAGAGGTGGACACGGAGTCGTTTGCCACAACCTCAGCGAAAAGACAGGAAAGCTTTGCGGAATCGCGGCAGTTGACGACGAGGACGATATCATGATGATAACCGACTCGGGAACGATCATCAGAACACCCGCCCGAGACATTCCCAGCTATTCGAGAACCGCGGGAGGAGTTATCGTAATGAGACTCTCCGAGGGTCAGACTCTCGTGAACTTTACAAAGGTAGAGCGTGAAGAGGACGAGGAGATAGCAGAGGAGACAGAGGGCGCAGAGGAAGTAGCGGCTACAGAAGAATAATATTCTTTTGCCAACGGTTTTCGTCAACCTTTTTCCTAAAAGGTTGCGAGGGATCTCAAGGGGCGAGTAGCCCCTTGAGGTCTTTCACGGCACTTTTCTTTTTGTTAGCTTTTTCTTTTGGGCCTCTTCACTCAAAAGAAAAAGCGGCAAACGATTTCTGCTTATATCCCCTAATCTAAGGAGAAACTATGTATATACCAACAATGATCTTTGCGAAAGAGCCGACCTTCTGGCAGGAGGCGGTAGAGTATTTTCGCAATTATTTCAGCATAGCCTACAGCAAGCCCTATGAAAATCTCGGCTTCGGCACGGGAACGATGATATCTGTTCCCATGATAATCATAGCGCTCGCGATAGGCATAATTATCGCCGCGTTTGCGTCTGTAATAGACAAGCGGGTGCTTGGCGACTTTATAAGAGCCCTGCTTTCCGAGGAATGCCTCTCAAAGGAGAGCGCAAAGACTCTCGATGAGCTCGGATACTCCGAGAAATATATCATACGAAACAGCGTTCGCAGGGGTACGAATATCCGCAGCGTGGTCAGATGCGTTGAGGAAGAGCAGTACAATGAAAAAATGGCAGCTGAACGCGAGGCGGCTGAGCGCGAGGGCAGAAAGTTTGTCGAAATACCCTACAAGGTAGACGCGGACAGAGACCACTTCTATATCCCCGAGGAGAAGAAATACAAGGCGGATATGAAGTTCAACAAGCGCGGCACAAGCTGGGGCGGATTTGCGCTTATCGCGGTGCTGACGGTAGTCCTTGCCATCGTGCTTCTTTTCGTAATGCCCAAAATACTTGACTTTGTTGATACTTTTATAGGCGCCGCAGGCGCATCCGGCAAGAGTAAGATAGTGTGATCGGCGGATAACGGAGAGAATATGATAAATATCAGAACTGCAGACGAGCTTCGTCCGAAGAGCTTTGACGATATAGTCGGTCAGGCGCATCTCTTCGGTCAGAACGGAGTCATAAGAAAAATGATAGGCGCGGGAAGAGTCACGAATATGATCTTCTACGGCCCTCCCGGAACGGGAAAAACAACGGCGGCAGA
The DNA here is from genome assembly GCA_045653105.1 of Eubacteriales bacterium. Lineage (GTDB taxonomy): Bacteria > Bacillota > Clostridia > Oscillospirales > CAG-272 > HGM12713. Next base: position 20,002 of record JAZOLL010000060.1, on the reverse strand, counting down.
GATAATCGCGAGAGAGTCGAATATGGTCTTTCACAAGCTCAACGCGACCTCGGCAAGTCTCTCTGACGTAAAGGGAATACTCAGCTCGACAGATTCTATTTTTTGCACGGGCGGTATCCTGCTTTATATAGACGAGATACAGTATTTCAATAAAAAACAGCAGCAGTCGCTCCTTGAATATATCGAGGACGGCAGAGTCACGCTTATCGCGTCGACCACCGAAAATCCGCATTTTTACGTGTATAACGCGATAATCTCGCGCTCCTCTCTGTTTGAGTTCAAGCCCGTCGAGGCAAAGGACTGCATCAGGGCGCTCAGACGCGCACTCGATCATCTCAACGAGCAGGGCGGCACAAGTAAAGAGGCGAGCGACGAAACCCTCACCTACATAGCAAAAAGCACCTCGGGCGACGTAAGACGCGCGATAGGTCTGCTTGAGAATGCGTATTTTGCGGCAGAGGATGAGCTGACCGAGGAGTGCGTGAACGGATTTAACGTGAGAGTCGGAAATTTTGACGACGATACGCATTTTGATCTGCTCTCCTGCCTGCAAAAGTCGATAAGAGGGTCTGATCCCGACGCGGCGGCATTTTACGTGGCAAAGCTGCTCTCGCTTGGCGAGCTTATATCGGTGTGTCGCAGACTTCAGGTCATCGCGAGCGAGGATATAGGCGCGGCTTATCCGATGGCGGCGGCTATCACGAGAGCCTGTTGCGAGTCGGCAAAGGAGCTCGGAATGCCCGAGGCACGCGTGCCTCTCGGCAACGCGGCGATAATGCTGGCGACCGCTCCAAAGTCGAACACCGCTTATTCGGCTATAAACGCGGCAATGGCAGACGTTGAGGCAGGGCTCGGCAGAGAAGTGCCCGCGCACCTGCAAAGTCCGCTCTTTAAGGGATATAAATACCCGCACGATTACCCGAATCACTACGTAAAGCAGAGCTATCTTCCAAACGATCTGAAGGACCGAAAGTACTATACCTACGGCGACAATAAGACCGAGCAGGCGGCAAAGGCTTATGCGGAGAAGATAAAGGGGAACTGATATGAGAGAGCTTTTCAGAAAATACAGAGAGATCATCTCGTATCTTTTCTTTGGCGTGCTCACCACGTTCGTCGGCTGGGCGGTGTATTTCGCGGTGCTGCTCGTTGGCAAGGCGGCGCTTGGGATCCCCGCAGAGGTCACAACGGGCGGAAAATACCTTGCGATATATACCGCGGCGCAGGTGATACAGTGGATAGCGGCGGTGCTGTTTGCCTACTTTACAAATCGCGCTTGGGTTTTCACAGCGGCGGATAAGGAAGCAAAAATGCTGCCCCAGCTCACAAAGTTTGCGGCGGGCAGACTTCTCACCTTCGGTGTGGATTTCGTGGTCACATACTTTGGCGCGCTGGCACTTTCAAGACTTATCCCCGCATGGAACTCGGCAGAGCTGCTTGGCAGAACGCTGAATATAAATGAGATCGGGGCAAAGGTGGTCGCGGCGGCGATCGTGATAATCTCGAACTACTTTATCAGTAAGATCTTTGTTTTCAAGGAGAAAACAGAGGGGGGCGCGAATAAAGGCGAGTAAAATCGAGATAAAAGCGAAAAAACATCTTGACAAAAGAAAAAATATGGGTTATAATAACAAAGCGGACTGAAACGGCGGTCCGCGATACGGAGAAGTACTCAAGAGGCCGAAGAGGCGCCCCTGCTAAGGGTGTAGGCCGGGTTTACCGGCGCGAGAGTTCAAATCTCTCCTTCTCCGCCAAAAAACAAGGGGTATCCCATCGGGATACCCCTTGTTTTTTCACGAAGTCGAGATTTGAATTTTTGAGCGCCGTTTTGCAAAGCAAAAAGGCGCGGGTAGCGAAGTTCAAAAGGATTGAGTATCCTTTTGAACGAGTGAAACCGCCTAAAGCAAGGAGTGTGGCAAGCCGAGTGCATCGAGGCGAAGGCAGACGACTATGCGACGGTGGCGGGATTCAAATCTCTCTACCTTAAAAAGAATTCCCCAAGTTGCAAGCATACAAAGGGCAAAGGGAGATTTTGAGCAACTTGGCTCTTGGCAAAGCCGAGAAGAATCTCTCTGCCTTAAAAAGAAATCCGCATGCTGTCAAATAATATAAAAGCGCAAGGAATTTCCTTGCGCTTTATTGATTCTTCATTCTCAAAATTTCATTTTTAACCACTCACTCCTCAACTCTTAGCTCGGTGACGAGCTTGGGGGTGAGGGTGAAGTTCTTATCCAGCGTGTAGCAGAAGGTCGTAATAGTCTTTTTGTTCGGGTTTGTCACACCTGACTGCGGGCAAAATCCGAGGATTATTCCGTCCATTCTCACGTGGTAGGTGCGTCCGTGCAGATGTCCGCAAATGTAGGCTTTCGCGCTTTGCATCTCCTTCATCGCCTCGAAAAAGCTTTGCTCAGCCTCGCCGTATTTCTCGCTCACCGCCTGAATTAGCGCGCCGCCGCTTTGAGAGGGTCCGCCGTAGATAAACTCCGCGCCTTCGCCGCTCTGTGCCTTTCGGTAAGCCTCGTCATATTCGGGCAGCTGTATGTGTCCGTAGGTGATCGTCGGCACGGTGTCGGCTTCGCCGCCCTCTGCCGCGTAGATAGCGTCAAGCTTTTCTATCTCGCCCTTGTACCAAGCTATCTGCTCCTTTGTTATCGTCTGGTAGCACCCCTTTGAGTAATCGTAAACGCCTGTGTCGATTATTACAAACGCGCCGAGCAGCTTTTTCGTTTCCTTGTCTCTTATCGAGATCGAGAAATTTCCGTATCTGTTTTCCGAGTCGTCCTGAATATATCCGCATTTGTAGAGGAGATAGGGCGAGGTGCAGCTCTCAAGGTAGAGAGACACGTCGCGCTTAGTGAAATCGGGTACGTAGAGCTCCGCGTCGTGGTTGCCGAAAACGAAGGTGTAGGGTATCTTGTACTTGTCAAAGGTCTCCACGATAAAGCGCGCCCCCTCGACGCCCTGCGACATCATATTGTCACCGAGAAGTACGATAAGATCAGGGCTTTCGGTAGTTATCGCGTAGTCGATAAACTCCAGCGTGCGCTCAATGTCAGCATTGTGATAAGCAGTTCCTTCTACTCCGAAGTGTAGGTCGGCGAACTTGAGGATCTTTATCTCCTTTTCGCTGTCCACCGAGAATATAAGCTCCCTGTCGGGCGCGGGCATACGGGGTGGGGGAGGCGTTGCCGTTGTCGCCGTTGTCGTCGTTGTTGCCGTTGTCGTCGTTGTCGTTGTTGTGATAGGCTCGGGCTCGGGGGAGCGGAAGAGCGAGCAGCCCGAAGCCGAGCAAAAAAGAAGAATTATAAGTACAAACGCGGACAAGATCCGCAACATCATTTTCATAAACGGTCAATTCCTACCTTGCGTCTTTTGCATTCCGACCCAAAGAGATCGGGATAAAAATATTATATCATATTCTCCTGTCAGGCGCAATGATTTTGCGCTATTTATATATCAAAGTATAAAAAGACCCCAAATCAAGCTAAAATGCCGCCTCCCATTGACTTTTTGGGGGATATGTGATATAATGTCTATGTATGTAAATTAAAATAGGTGGAATTCGACAAACTTTGAAAATAAAAAGAGTTTTTGATTATCTATTATTGATGAATAGGTAAAATATTCCGCTTGAAAACTTTGCAAAAAGTAAAATTTTCCTGCATAAGATTACATGGCTTTATCAGGTTATATCGACCAAAACAATATACACGCTATAGGCGGAAGAACAGAAAGTGAATGAGTATTATGAGCGAAAACAAAAGAGTCATATCATTCAGCCCCCCCGACATAAGTGAGCTTGAGATCGCCGAGGTCGCAGAGGCGCTCAGATCGGGTTGGATCACAACAGGACCGAGAACCAAACAGCTTGAGAGAAATATCGCGGAGTGGGTAGGCACAGAAAAGTGCGTCTGCCTCAACTCGCAGACCGCTTGCGCGGAAATGGCGCTTCACGTTATGGGCATCGGAGAGGGAGACGAGGTAATAACCTCGGCTTACACCTATACGGCATCCGCTTCGGTCATCGCGCACGTGGGCGCGACGATAGTGCTCGTTGATACGCAGAAGGATTCCTTTGAGATGGATTACGACGCGCTTGAGGCGGCTATCACCGAGAGAACAAAGGCGATAATCCCCGTTGACCTTGCGGGAATACCTTGTGATTATGACAGAATATTTGAGATAGTAGAGCGCAAAAAGCATCTTTTCAAGCCGAGCTGTGAGATACAGAAGGCACTTGGCAGGGTTGCCGTAATGGCAGACACCGCGCACGCGTTCGGCGCGAAGCTGCAGGGCAAAATGATAGGCTCTGTTGCCGATTTTTCAAGTTTCAGCTTCCACGCGGTGAAAAACCTCACCACGGCGGAGGGCGGAGCGCTCACCTGGAGAACTATCCCCGGCATCGACAATGATGAGATCTACAAAAAGCTTCAGCTCCTCAGCCTGCACGGACAGTCAAAGGACGCTTTGGCAAAGACAAAGCTCGGCGCTTGGGAGTATGATATCGTAGGCACTTATTATAAGTGCAACATGACAGACGTCGCGGCGGCGATCGGACTTAAGCAGTTTGAGCGCTACCCCGATATGCTCACACGCAGAAAAGAGCTTATCGAAAAGTACGACGCAGCGCTCAGACCTCTCGGTGTGGAAACGCTTGATCACTACACCGACAAGTGGGAGTCCTCGGGACACCTTTATCTGACAAGGATCCCCGGTATCACCGCAGACCAAAGGAGCGAGATAATAATCAAAATGGCAGAGCAGGGTATCGCTTGTAACGTACATTACAAGCCGCTTCCTATGCACACGGCATACAAAAAGCTCGGCTTTGATATCGAGAGCTATCCGTGCGCGTATGCTCACTACGCAAACGAGATCACCTTGCCGCTTCACACTTGTCTTAGCGACGAGGACGTTGATTATATATGCGAAAAATACGCAGAGATCCTTAAGGAGTACATATAAAAGTGAAGATCGTAAAATGGGAACAGCTTCCTCCCGAGATGCAGACCGAGGAAGTCAGAAAATATTATGATATTCTCAAAAAGAAAAAGGCGGCTCTCTTTTTCAAAAGAGCGTTTGATCTTTTTGCATCTATCTTTGCACTTCTCATTATCTGGCCCGTGTTTTTGATACTGGCTATCGCGATAAAAATAGATTCTCCCGGCCCTGTGTTTTACAGACAGGAGAGGATCACACAGTACGGCAAGAGCTTTCGCATCCACAAGTTCCGCACAATGGTGCAGAACGCGGACCGTGGCTCGCAGGTCACACTCAATAACGACAGCCGAATCACCCGCGTAGGCAAGCTGATAAGAAAATGCCGACTTGACGAGACAGCGCAGCTCTTTGACGTGATAAGGGGAACGGTAACACTTGTCGGTGTGCGCCCCGAAAGTCCGAAATACGTTGCCGAGTACACAAAGGAAATGATGGCGACCCTTCTTCTCCCCGCGGGAGTTACAAGCCTTGCCAGCATCTACTATAAGGACGAGGCGGAGCTGCTCGACGGAGCGGAGGATACCGACAAGGTCTACGTAGAAAAGATACTCCCCGGCAAGATGTATTATAACCTCAAGGGCATAGAGCAGTTCAGCTTTTTTGGAGATATAAAGGTGCTGTTCATGACGGTGTTTGCCGTGTGCGGCAAGGAGTACAAGGGAGATTATGAGGAAGTCTCTCAAGAGAAAGAGGAAATGGATGTATGACAGATAAAATTGTAGTTTCGGTGGTCATGCCTGTTTACAACGAAGAAAAATATATTGAAAAGTGTATTGAGTCTTTGCTGCTGCAGGATTATCCGACAGAAAAAATGGAGTGGATCTTTGTTGATGGCAATTCAAAGGATAAAACGGTTGAGATCCTGGAAAAATACCAAAGCAAATATCCCGAGCTTATAAAAATATTCAACAATCCTCATAAGATAGTTCCGTACGCTATGAATATCGGTATCGAGGCTTCCCTCGGCAAATATATCGTGCGCCTTGATGCTCATGCCGACTATGCGACAGATTATATTTCCAAGTGTATTTACTATTTGGAAAACACCGAGGCGGAAAACGTCGGAGGCGTTGCAGAAACAAAGGCTAACGGATTTATGGGGAACGCTATCGCGAAAATGCTTTCATCGAAGTTCGGAGTTGGCAATTCGCAGTTCAGAACGAATGGAGAGAGCGGATACGTTGATACCGTGCCGTTTGGAGCGTTTAAGCGAGAGGTCTTTTCTAAATACGGCGGTTATGACGAACGACTGGTTCGCAATCAGGATAACGAAATGAATTTCCGCATAAGAAAAAACGGCGGAAAAATATATTTGGCAAACGATATACGCCTTTCATACTATTGCAGAGATTCTATCAAGGGAATATCCGATATGGCGAGAAAAAACGGCATGTGGAACGTCATCACGATGAAGCTGTGTCCCGGATCGATGGGAAGCAGGCATTTTATCCCGCTTTTGTTTGTCGCCTCTATTCTCGGACTTGGAATTTTGGGCATACTGCATTCGATATTCTGGATGCTGTTAGGCTTGGAATTGTCGCTGTATTTTATTTTGGACGTGCTGTTTTCCGAAAAACAGGCATCCACTGTAAAAGAGTTTTTGGCTTTGTTCATACTCTTCCCGATCTTCCACGTCGCATACGGAATGGGATCTATGATAGGTATCACAAAGCTCTTTTCCAAAGAATTTAAAAATGCTAATTACACCAACAAAAAAATCTGATCAAATTTTAGGAGGATAATATGTCTTTGTATTCTAAACTTGTGAATAAAGAAGAAAAGCTCTCTCTTGTCGGTCTTGGCTATGTAGGTATGCCTATTGCCGTAGCATTTGCTAAAAAGGGTATTGATGTTGTTGGCTTTGATTTGAACAAAGCTAAAATCGATCTGTATAAAAACGGTGTTGACCCGACTAAGGAAGTCGGCGACGAGGCTATTAAGGAAACAACGGTTTATTTTACTTCCGATGAAAAGGATCTTCAAAAGGCAAAATTCCACATCGTTGCGGTTCCCACCCCCGTTAATACCGACCACACACCCGATCTTTCTCCTGTTATCGGCGCGTCTGAGATCGTCGGACGAAACCTGACAAAGGGTTCTTACGTTGTGTTTGAATCCACGGTATATCCCGGCTGTACAGAGGACGTATGTATCCCGATCCTGGAGCGCGAGTCCGGCTTGAAGTGCGGTGTTGATTTTAAGGTTGGTTATTCTCCCGAGAGAATCAATCCCGGCGACAAAGCGCATAGACTTGAAAACATCAAGAAGATCGTATCCGGCTGTGATGCGGAAGCGCTTGAGATCATTAAAGCGGTATATGATATCGTTATAGAGGTAGGAACATATCCTGTGAGCAACCTCAGAACCGCTGAAGCTGTCAAGGTTGTAGAAAACAGCCAGCGCGACATAAATATTGCGTTTATGAACGAGCTTGCAATGGCATTTGACAAGATGGATATCGACACCAACGAAGTTGTTGACGGTATGAATACAAAGTGGAACGCACTTGGCTTCCGCCCCGGTCTTGTTGGCGGTCACTGCATTGGCGTTGATCCTTACTATTTTACATATCAGGCAGAAAAGCTTGGCTACCATAGCCAGATCATCCTCAACGGCCGTATCGTTAACGACAGTATGGGTAAATTTGTGGCAGACGCGGCGATCAAAAATATGATCGCGGTAGGACAGGCACCCAAGAAATCCAAAGTGGTTATACTTGGCTTGACATTTAAGGAGAACTGTCCCGATACAAGAAACAGCAAGGTCGACGATATAATCAAGCGCTTGAATGAGTATGAGATCACACCTGTTGTTGTAGATCCTTGGGCAAGTGAAAGAGATGCTATGCACGAGTACGGTGTTACGCTCACAAAGCTTGAGGATGTGAAGGACGCGGATTGCGTTATCGCGGCTGTTGCCCACAATGAGTTTAAAGCACTTACGCTTGACGATATCAAGAAGCTTTACAGAGCTTGCGATGATGCGGAAAAGGTACTTATCGACGTAAAGGGCCTTTACAAGGTGTCTGAGCTCGATGAGAGTGGAATGAAATATTGGAGACTGTGATATGAGCTTTCATGAAAAGCAAGAAAGCAAGTTAAGTGTTGAGACTCTTATTACAACTATGAATTTAGTTGATCATCAAGACTTGCTGAGCAGAATGAATGTTAAACACAATTATATAATTGGTAATCAAACAACTTATAATTTGGTTCAGAAGAACGATGACGGAATAATTGTATCAACCGATCTGCGAGGTGTCGGAAAAAACAGAAATAGTATTATCGAGCGTGCTACAGCCGATATTTGCGTATTAGCTGACGATGATATGCATTTTTGCGACGACTATGAGGATATCGTGAGAAAATGCTTTGATCAATATCCTGATGCCGACGTTATAATATTTAACTTCATAAACGAGAGTCAAGGCAGACGTGTTGTAAAAGAAGCGCAAAAGATAGGCGTTCACAATTATATGAATTACGGCGCGGCAAGAATTGCGTTTAGAAGGAAAAGCTTGGCTTATTATGCAATTTTGTTTAACACTATGTTTGGTGGCGGAACACCCCATCAGTGCGGTGAAGACTCACTCTTTATAAATACTTGCCTTCGATATAAGCTGAACGTCATTGCTGTCCCGGACGCATTGGCATCATTGACCGAAGAAAGAGAGTCAACTTGGTTTGAGGGATATACGGAAAAATATTTTTATGATAAGGGCGTATTTTTAGCTATTGCACATCCGAGATTGTGCAAGGCTATGGCATTGCTGCTTATTTTTCGGCACAAGGATTATGTTTGCCAGTCAAAAATGACCCGCGGAAAAATATATAAGATCATAAAAAAAGGGATTTCCCATGTGAGGAGTAGGAATTATTACAATGTTTAAAAAAAGAGATACTCTGTGGTTTGTAATTTTTAAAATAGTTTTGGATCTAACCTATGTATATCTTCACAAAGATCTGTTTGGGTATTATGGCTTTGGCTTTGAACCCAGTATATCTAAGAAAATCATTAGCTGGTTACTGTTTATTATTGTAGCGGCATGTATTTCCAGCGAAACAATTAATTGTCGAACACTGTTCTTATATACAACGATGTGTCTGGGACTAACGCCGGCATTCGTGTATTATGAGTACAACCCAGAAGCAAAGACCTGGATGCTGATATCGCAGGTAGCGATGTTGTTGATTATGCACGTGATCATGAATAAAATGCGCTTGTTTTCGGAGCTTAACATTAGAAAAGTACCTTATTCCGCAAAAATAGTGAGTCTTTTTGCCGTTCTGGCGCTAATGGCGTATTTTATATATGCTTTCGCTAAATACGGAATGCCCAATTTCAATCTGTTATCGCTTGCGACTATAAGCGAGATAAGAAACAATGCAGAGCTTTCAACATTAATGAGTATAGTTCAGAATTTCGTGTGTCGAATACTCGTCCCTATTCTGATGATGGTACTTTTCTTGAAGAAAAAATGGTTTTATTTTGGGTTGGTTTTGATAGTGCAGCTGTACACCTATAGTGTTACGGGATTCAAAACGTTTTTGTTTATTCCGCTCGTGGTTATTGCGCTGTCATTTTTCCACAAGTTGGATATAAACAAGCTGATGCTGTGCGCTATACCGATAGTATGTATTTTGTGTAGCTTGCTGTATGTGCTTTTCGACGAGATATATCCTTACGCATTGATCAATGAGAGAGTTCTTTTCCTCCCTGCAAAAATCAAATATTCTTATTTTGATTATTTTTCCGAGCATAACTTTGCGTACTTTTCACAAACAACCATCGGATCGGTTTTGGGACTTGAGAGCGCGTACGCGCAAGATATCCCTAATTTGATCGGAGAAGTCTATTTTAATAAGCCTGAAATGTGGACAAATACAGGCTTTATGGCAGACGCTTATTCAAACATGGGATTGCCGGGAATGCTTTTGATCTCGATCTTTTTGTGTGTTGTTATATCCTTGGCTGATGCCTTTATGAAAGATAATGATCCCAAGTTAAATCGCGGATTGCTGGGAATGTTTTTGTTGTTCTTTATTTCTTTGAACGACGGCTCGGCGATAACGGTATTTTTCTCCGGAGGAATGCTTTTTGCGTTGATCGCTGTGGGTACGGTATCGTTTAAGTCGAAGGAGTTATCGGAGTTATCATAAGAGCAAATAGATTTAAATTTTTTCGTGTCGTATGAAAGCGAGGGCGTTCTATGGAAGATTTGTTAACAAAAGAAATTCAGACAAATGTATATTCAATTCTGAAATCATTTCACGATGCTTGTGAAAAAAATAATATTCAGTATTCAATGGCATATGGAACGCTGCTTGGCGCTGTTCGTCATGGCGACTTTATTCCTTGGGACGATGATGTGGATGTTTTTATGCTTCGCTCGGAATATGAAAAATTCAAGGAGATTTACAAGAGCGATTGCTATGAGTTGGTGGATTCTGACATTGACGAGAAATACCCTTACTTGTTTCCTAAGGTACGAAAAAAAGGAACAGTTTTGATAGAAAACAATATATCCGATCTGAATTACAATATTGGTCTTTATATAGACATTTTTGTTCTGGATGAGGTGCCCGGTGGTTTACGCGCCGCGCTGAAAAAAACCGAGTTCCTGATAAAATACAAAATGTATAGACTCTGCACCTTGAATATATCTAACATCAATCGGGTGCTGAGAATACCTGCCCGTCTGCTTAGAAAGTGCATTCCTTATAACAAGCTTGCTAAGTCGTGCGGAGAGGTATATAAAAATGAGAAAGGCAGCTTGTTGCGCGATTCAAGTATGGTGGATGAAAAAACCTACTTGAAGAAAGAAGATATGAACAAGCTGGAACTGCTTCAGTTTGGAGAGGATCGTTTTATGGGAACGAGCAATTACGATTCTCTCTTAACAAGGCTCTATAATGCCTATATGAATTTGCCGCCCGAGGATCAAAGGGTCAGCAATCATTCTTTTTACAAAATCGAACTGTAATTGAGTAGTAAGGATGTTAGTGATGCGTGAAAGAAAAATAAACTTGGATCTACTTAGAGTCTTATCTATGTTATTTATTGTAAGCCTGCACTATTTGGGTGTGGGGGGCGCTTATTATAACATATATGACGGAAACATCGCCAAGATCACACCCAATTATTTGTTGGCATCGTGGCTGGAGGCACTATCGATCGTTGGAGTTAACTGCTTCGTTTTGATCAGCGGTTATTTCTTGATAAACAGCACTTTTAAATGGAAGAAAGTAAAGCACTTATATTTTACGACGATTTTTTATTCTGCGATTTTCTTTATAATATACGCAGTTTTTTATGGAGCGTCTATAGGTGCTGCGCTGTCATCATTTTTGCCGATCTCTATGTCCACGTATTGGTTTATTACGGTGTATTTGGTTTTGTATCTGATAAGCCCGTATATCAACATATTGTGCAACAATCTCTCTCGGACACAGCATAGAAATTTGATCCTTATACTGATCGTTGTTTTCTCTGTGTGGAAGTGTGTTTTGCCGTTTGCGGAAACCATTGATGACAGAAAGGGATATAGCTTGACTTGGTTTATCGTGCTGTATCTGTGCGGCGCATACATAAACAAGTACGGACTTAATTTGTTCAAAAAGAATTACTTGAACCTTGCCTCGTATTTTGGAATTTCCGTATTGATGGTCTTGGTTAAGATGGCGGCGATTTTTGCTTCAACAAAATTCTCGGTATTAGCTACCGGACAGAATTTGTTATATCATTATGATTCGATCACGGTATTCCTGGCATCGGTATTTTTGTTTGTATTCTTTACAAGAATAAGGTGCGAGAGTCTCGCTGTGACAAAGGTCGTTCATTTTGTTGCTCCCTCTGTTTTCTCGGTGTATCTTATCCACGAAAATTTCCTGTGGAGAGAGTTTATATGGAACGAACTGTTTAATGCAAAGGGAATGATATCATCCCCTGTGTTTATACTTCATTTTGTGGCATGTGTTTCTATAGTGTTTATTACTTGCATCTTGCTTGATCAAGCTCGCAAGGGTCTCTTCTCAGCGGTATCAAAATGTAGGGAGAGATCGTGTAGAAAGGAAAAATAACGTTTATGCGGACCATACGCAAAGAAAGCCTAAAACAAAATTTAATATTTAACGTTATTTATCAGGTCGTTGTAGTTCTTGCTCCATTGGTGGTAACACCGAAATTCTCAAGAGTAATGGGGCCTGACTACGTGGGTGTAAGGAGCTTTACCTTTTCCATAGTTTATTACTTTGCTATATTTGGCGCGCTTGGATTAGATATGTATGGACAAAGGAGAATTGCGATCGTTAAAGACGATGAAGAGGCCAGAAGCAAGGTGTTTTGGTCGGTTTACCTCGTGAAAATGACATGCTGTTTTATTAGTCTTTGTGCCTATATTGTAGCGTTTGTGGTATTGCCCGCCGACCCCTTTATGCGCCTGATCTATCTGTGCTGGACGGTATATCTTGTGAAAGAGATGATAAATCCGGTATGGTATTTACAGGGCATTGAGAGATTTAAACTGGTTTCTCTTTTGAACATATTTTCCCAGATAGTTTATGCGGTTTGTGTTTATGTGTTTGTCAACAACAAAGAGGATCTGTGGTTATACGTTTTGTTCTTTAACGCAATACCACTTGCGATCGCGCTCATGTTTATTCCGATCGTGCTGAAGGACGTAGGAAGGGTACGCTTTGATAAAAAAGACTTTTTTGTTACGATAAAAGAGTCGTTGGTGTATTTTGTTCCTACCCTTGCCAGTGCACTGTATTCTATGATCGACAAAACCATGCTTGGTCTTTTTGATCAAACGAAGGTAACGACCGGTTATTACGAACAAGCGGAAAAGCTTGTAAAGGTTGCGATAGCGTTTGTAACCGCGTCCTTTACGATAGTTCGCACAAGAATGAGCTACGTTGTGGAAAATAAAACGAAAGAAATATATTTATCATACTGTGAAACCTTTATTTCTTTTTCTATGTTCCTTTGTTGGCCGATAATGTTTGGTATTATGGGACTAGCCAGAGATTTTGTTCCGTTGTTTTTCGGCGCGGGATATGATTCGGTCATACCCCTTGTGTATATCTTTGTCTGGATCATTCCTTGCTTGACTATAAGCGGACTCTTGCAGGCGATGTATATTTTCCCCAAGGGATTACAAAGCACTATGAATCGGTATTACATAGTTATTTTGATGGTGAACTGTTTGTTGAACCTCTCTTTAATACCGTATTTTCAATCCTACGGTGCGGTGTTCGCTTCTGTTAGTGCTGAGGCGTTGCTAGTGATATTTTTGCTAAACAAAGCAAAAAAGGAAATTTGTATCAAGCATTTTTGGGTCAAATCTATACGGTATATTATTTCCGCAATACTTATGCTGATGGTAATGCTTCTGATCTCAAAGGTCCAAGTTGCATTGATATATAAAATAATGCTTGAATTCATTGGCGGATGCGGTACTTATTTTATTATGACAATTATATTGAGAGATCCGTTTTTGATTTCACAGATCAAAAAGGTTTGGACGCAGGTAGCGAAGATAAGGGGGGGCAATAATGAATAATATTTTAATGTTAGTAATAGATTCGATGAACAATACTCACATTAAAGAATCAAGCGTGGAATTAACCCCGTTTTTAAATTCGCTCAAAGAAAAAGGTGTATATTGTGATACGATGTACTCGCAAGCTCCTTATACAGAAGCTGCTACTATGGGAATTTATTGTGGCACGGACGTTTTGGACAACGGTGGGTATCTGTTTCGTTACAAGGATGCTCCATTGACGATTTTTGAGGCAATGAAGCAAAAAGGGTATGAAACTTATTTTAATTCCTTTCAACCGCAATGCCATCCTTCGTCGCTAAGACGAGGAGTTGACGAGATATATTACAGTGTCGGATACGATCTGGGCGCGCTTTGGTCATATCGACTTTCTCATTATGCAAAACTGCTAAAGGAAAAAAGCATTACAGATGCCGATTTCGCTACCCTCAGAGAGATATTCGAGGATAATTTTTCGGAATGGCTTCGTTTTCTTGATGATCTGTTGTCTGGCGATAAATCGGTCAATATGATCGGTGGAAACACAAAGCAATACGACGCAAGCGCTGTGAAGGATATGGTCTCTAGTGAATATGAAAAATATTCAGCGGATACCAACGAATATATTACTGAGGTTTTGACTAGTGGAACTTCGCACAGGCTGTTTTCAATACCGGCACATTTTCAAGATAACAAAATAAAGGATCGCTCGGTGCTTGAGTATGTTCGTAAAGAATATACGCCGCTGATGAAGAAAATTCGCTCAATGGATTTCAGGCTGAATATGAAAAATTGCCGAGGCATTTACAAGGGCCCATTCAAGCAATTTGGCCGTTTTCTTAAAAAGCCAAGCGTTTATAGCCTGAAAAACCTAGCCAAGGGTGCCTTGCTTTCGATCAATCAGGTATTTGATTTGGATCTGTTTGACCGCGTAGCTTCAAATTATGATTCCTTTAAAAATGCTCCGAGCATGAGAACACACGCGGCGCACTATTTGAATTGGAGAGAAGAGCGTTCCTCCGACAAGTCCCATTTTGCTGTTATACACGTTGACGATATTCATAATCCTGAGATGTTTTTCACCTATGACACAGAGGATAAAGACCTGTTAGAAAAAGAGAAAAACATAGCAACTGAATTGCTCTCGAGAATACCGTCTGATTACCAAGGAAGTCTGTCACACGATCTGTCTTTGCGCTATATAGATAGCGTGATTGAAGACTTTTTTGAGGCAATGAAGCAAAAAGGGTATTTAGATGACACCGCGATATTGATCTGTGCTGATCATGGATTTTCATTTGGCGGAAATCCCCTCAGAGATAGCGCGGTAACTAACTTGTATTTGGAAAATTATAATATTCCGTTTGTTGTTTACGGTCCTGAAGTAGAACACAAGGAAATCAAGGGCTTAAGACAAAGTAAAGATATTCCGGCTACATTGTGTGATCTGGCGGATGGAAGTGTTCCGTCAGAGTTTTCGGGTCACAGCGTTTTTGAGGATTTTTCATACGAAGCGCTACTCATCGAGTACTGTGGCGGAGGTTGTCCCGATCTGACAAGACGCGAGATAAAGATGGCGTCGTATAACGAAGATCTGTTTGTGGGAACCTTGGCGAAATTAGAGGAGCCTATAACAAAGGCAACCGTTACTGAGGTGTATGATTTAAAAAATGATCCGCGACAAATCAAAAACCTTGTGAGTAACTACAGTGAAGATGAAATTCAACCGTTTGTGGATCATCTGAATGAACGAAAAACAAGAATATTGAACTTATCGATGGAGGTAAAATATGACAAAAAACACATTTGAATTAATGATTCTTCTTTTGGATGAAGAAAAAAAGGCATCTACTCAAGGAGAGATCGCCGAGGCGCTTGGACTTTCTGCCGAGGCAGTCAGTGACATTATGAAAGAGCTGGTGGCTGACGGTCTTGTGGAAGAGGGCAGAATTACGGAGAAGGGAATCGAAGCCCTTGAGCCGTATCGTGTAAAGCGCGCAGTATTCTTGGCGGCAGGCTTTGGCTCGAGAATGATCCCGCTTACGTTTAATACGCCCAAGCCCCTTATCAGAGTACACGGAACGCGAATGATAGACACCCTGCTTGACGCTATAGTTGCCGCAGGCATCGAGGAGATATACATTATTCGCGGATATCTTGGGGAACAGTTCGACCAGTTGCTTTATAAGTACCCGAACATCAAGTTTATCGACAACCCGCTATACAACGAGGCAAACAATATCTCGTCGGCTATGTGCGCTCGCGATTTGTTCAGCAATGCTTATGCGCTTGAGGCAGACCTCGTATTATCTAACCCGAAGCTTATTCGCAAATACGAGTACAGCTCGAATTTCCTCGGTATTCCCGTGGAAACCTCGGACGATTGGTGCTTATACACCAATGAAAACGGAATCATCATCGAGGAGTGCGTTGGCGGAAAAAACTGTCATCAGTTGGTTGGAATATCTTATTGGGATGCCGATGCGGGTAAAAATCTTGAGCGCGATATCGCGGAGGTATACAACGCTCCCGGCGGTAAGGAGCGCTATTGGGAGCAGGTTCCGCTCGTATACAAAAAAGAAAATTATCAGGTATCCATCAGAGAATGCCGCTTTGATGATATCGTAGAAATTGACACATATAACGAACTCAAAAAAATAGACCCCCTTTACGCAGGAGCGTGATGACCGGCTTCAGCTCAGCCATAGATTTGTGATAAAGAGGTAAGACTTTTTCGGGAAAGGAAGATTGCTATGAGTGATAAGACAAGTAAGATAATGTTCGCATTGCTAAGCTCGAATATTTGTGGCACTCTTCTTTCTGATGAGGAAAAATCGCTCTATGACACGGAAATGTTGCCGCAGCTTACAAAGATCGCAAAGCAGCACGACGTTCTGCATCTGCTCGCGCTTGGACTGAAAAATAATGATTTGCTTGATGAGAATGCCGGTCAGCTTGAAACCGAGATATTCAAAGCGGTATATCGATATGAGATGCTGCAATATGAATATGAAAATCTCTGTGCCGCGCTCGAAAAGGCGCAGATACGCTTTCTCCCGCTCAAGGGCTCGGTGATCCGCAAGCTCTACCCTGAGCCGTGGATGAGGACAAGCTGTGATATCGATATTCTTGTGAGAGAAGAGGACCTTGATCGAGCTAAGTCGATATTGATCGAGGAGTATGGATACACTTTTGAGGGCAAGGGCTCGCATGACGTTTCACTTTTCGCGCCCACAAAGATTCATGTTGAACTGCATTACGACCTTGTCGAGGAGGGGCTTGCGAAGGAATCCTCAGAGGTGCTAAAGGCTGTTTGGGAGTCTGCGCGTGCTCGCGAGGGCTTTGAGTATTGGTTCGAAATGCCCGATGAGATGTTTTACTTTTATCATATCGCGCACATGGCAAAGCACTTTGAAAACGGCGGATGCGGTGTTCGTACGTTTCTTGACCTTTGGATACTCGATCACAAGGTTTCCTTTGACAAAGACAAACGTAACAGCTTACTTGCAAAAGGCAAGCTTCTAACTTTTGCACAACGATCCGAGTTGCTTTCGGAAATATGGTTTGGCAACGCTGAGCATACTGATATTACGCAGCAAATGCAGAATTATATTTTGCGCGGTGGCGTATATGGGACAAACGAAAATCGAATTGCCGTACAGCAGCAAAAGCAAGGCGGAAGATTAGGGTATGTATTATCAAAGATCTTTCTGCCCTACGACGTGATCAAGTTCCATTATCCCATTCTTCAAAAGCACCGCTGGCTTACCCCGTTTATGCAGGTACGAAGATGGTGTAAACTGATATTCTGCGGTCATTTGAGACGCACGACAAGAGAGCTGCAATATAACAACGATATATCGAAAGAGGAAGCAGCAAATACGCGAGCATTCCTGGAGAATATAGGTCTTTGAGACCGACAAAAAGAAAAGCCGCCCGAGTGGGCGGCTTTTTTGCGCGTTTTTTGCTTTATACCCTTGATATACCGTCGAGTGCTGCGCCGATGACGGTAGCAAACTGGGCGTTTTCGGGGAGAATGAATTTCACGTCAAAGAGCTCCTCGAACTTTGAGAATACGCTGGTTATAGCGGAGATCGAGGTGAGGTTTCCTGTAAGGACCACGTTTTTGAGTCCGTAATTTCGGGCAGCAAAGACACCGAGCATCATTATCGTCTCGGCAACGAGGTTCGCGATGCCGAGCGCGAGGTCGTTTTTAGTCGCCATATCAGAGAGCTTGCCGAAGTTTGCCGCGGTGAGCTCCTCGTTTATTTGAAAATTGTTGTCGGCAGAGATATCCTTGATGCGAAGATCCACGTTGTCGAGATTTCCGTCCTCACAGAGAGCTTCAAGGTGCTCGACCGTGTCAACACCGATCATCTTTTTCGACAGACCTATAAGTGTTCCGCCGCCGACACCCGTGCCGCCGAGGTACTTTATCGATGTGCCGTCTGCCGTCTTTTTCGCGTGAACGAATGCCGTACCCGTTCCCATGCTCACGACTATCGCCTCGTCAAGACCCGAGAGATGAAGTCCGCCAAGCGCCACCGAGGAGAACTCGGAGACCTTTTCGCAGGGCAGGGAGTATATCGGCTTATCTATGAAGGACGCGCCAACACCCGTCATTTTGACCGCGTCTATCTCGTCAAGCGAGATAGAATTTTGCATTGTGAATTTTCCGAACGCGCCATAGACCGAGGTTATCGCGTCTGTCGCCTTTACGAATATAGGATCTATGAGAGTGACGTTGCCGTCATCACTTTTTTTCGCGCCGACTATTTTGGTGGTTGAGCCACCGATATCTATTCCTATAACTGTTTTCATCTTGATATCCTTTCTTTCACCGCGTGGCAAGGAGTCTTATCTAGGACCATTATAGCACCACCCGTGAAAAAAAGCAACCCCAATTTTTTCGGCTATTCTCAACCTATGAAAAGAAGTATCGCAAGGAATAGGATCAGATCGTCCTGTGCCTCGTTTTGCGAGACGAGGAGAATGATGGCGAGGATAAGCAGCTCCTCGAAGCCGAAGCCGCCCGAAAAGAGTCTGCCGAGGTCGAATCGAAAGCCGAACGGAGACGCGCGTCTTCGCTTCTCACCGCCTCGGAAAAGGGAAGTCTCGATACTTTCATCGTTCTTATCCATCGCTGCCACGGGGGTGTTATCTGCTTCTTCGGAGGGCTCGGAATTTACTTCAACGGGGTCGGGCTCGGGCGCGGTCGCCTCGTTTGAGAACGCGTTTCCGCTGTAGTTTTCGGGTATCTTTATGCCGCCGCCAAATCTGTAATTCGGATATCTCGCGTACACTCGATCACCTCCCTTGATTTGCGCCCCGAATTATCTCGGATATGCGCCCGACGGTTATCATCTGCTCTATCGCCTCACCGCGTTCCTTTGATAAGTATGGCTTGAGCGCGCGCAAAAGACAGCTACGGTGGTCAGTCTCCGCGCTCTTTTGCAGTGATATCCCCGATAGCGAGGATAACATCGGCGCGATGGTCGATATTACCTTGCTCATATCCGCTGCGGCGGGCGATGCCTCGCTTCGCTCGGTCTCGGCAGCCGCCACGGGCGGCTCTGCCGCCTCGGCGCTCGGCGGCGATTCCGCCTTCGCCGATGCCATCGCCCTGCCTATCATTCCGATAAGCTCGGGATTTGCCATCAGCTTGTTTATGGCGTCGGATATCCGCGTGTCCTCCTTTGGCGAGCTCTCCGCGGGGGAGTCATCTCGCCTGGATTCTGCTTCTGTCATAGAAAAATCCCCCTCCCGCGCTTATTTGCGCTTGTTTTTCTCGTACATCTCGCCGATGAGCGCAAGATCGGCGTCGGTCGCGCCGCGAAGCGCGTCTCTGATGCTCTTGACGTCGCCTACGTCTATCTTGAATGCCGCGGGATCTATGCCGCTGTCCGCGGCAAGCTTGACGATGAATTTCTGTAGCTGTCTGTCGTTGAGTGAAAGAAGTCGATCAAGGGATGCTCTGTCTATCTGCATATCTGTACCTCCAAAAGATCTTTTCACTTGAAAGTATATGCTAGAGAGGGCGAATGTGTGACGGGGAACAGCTTTGGATAGGTTGCGCGCAGGCGGTTTAAATAAATACCCCCCCGTAAAACGGGGGGGTATTTCAGTTTCGGGCATAGCCCTAATACTACCGGCTGCGCACAAATGCGCTTTTTATTGGCCTGCCAGCCATGCAATATGTTACGTACACCCCGCTTGGAGCGGGACTAACCCCAAGCCTCCCTTGTGTAAAGGGAGGTGGCATTTTCCGGGGAAAATGACGAAGGGATTGCAACCCATAAAATCAATGCAAACCAATCCCTCAGTCAGCTTCGCTGACAGCTCCCTTTACACAAGGGAGCCTTTGGCACATGAGCGTTCTCACACTATATTTTGTTTGATTCTTCTCATCGGTTAACCTCTTTTGAACCACGCGACTATCGCGTGGTTTTCGTTATACAA
>JAZOLL010000059.1:0-8959 GCA_045653105.1 Eubacteriales bacterium | reverse complement strand
ATAAAGACATTGTTCCAACCGCAAAAATGCTACGGAAGAATATGACCAAAGAGGAAAAACATCTTTGGTATGATTTTCTGCGCGCTTATCCCGTCCGCTTTTCTCGTCAAAAGGTTCTCCGAAAGTATATCGCAGATTTTTACTGTGCCGAGGCAAAGCTCATTATAGAGCTTAACGGTTCAGGGCATTATACCGAGGAAGGAAAGCAGTATGACGAAGAAAGAACTGCTTTCGTTGAGGAATACGGTTTGACAGTTATCAGAATACCGAATACGGGAATATATAAAAACTTTCGAGGTGTCTGTGAATATATTGATCACCTCGTAGAACAATCCCTCAGTCAGCTTCGCTGACAGCTCCCTTTACACAAGGGAGCCTTGTTTTGTTCACCTATGCCTTGTCAATTTTCCTGACAAGCACTGCATTTGTGTCCACAAATGCAAAATACGGCATACCCCTTTCGAGATATGCCGTATTTTTGAAAACTGTCCTTTAGGGTGCAATCCTCTCTCCGTCTTTTTTATTTTGTTATTTTACAAATTCACGGTATATCGCATTGAGCGCACGCTCGAAGTCGTGTTCCTCAACACCGACGATGATGGATATCTCACTAGAACCCTGGTCGATCATACGGATATTTACGCCCGCTTCGGATATAGCGTTGAATACTCTTGCCGCTGTACCCTTTGCCTTGACCATTGCGCGTCCGACTACTGCGAGGAGCGCGAGATTGTCTTCAATGGTTATGGAGTCTGCCTTGACACTTCTGGAAATAGCGTTTATAACCTTTTCCTTGTGGTCCTCAAGAGTTGCTGTGGATACTACAACGCTCATATTGTCTATGCCTGAGGGGAGATGCTCAAAGGAGATCTCGTTATCCTCAAGTATCTCAAGTACTTTTCTGCCGAAACCGATCTCGGAGTTCATCATATCCTTCTCAATTGTAATAACAGAGAAGCCGCGCTTACCTGCGATTCCTGTGATTATCATATCGGTATCATATTCAACAGTAGCACCGACGATCATAGTGCCGGGGGCTTCGGGATCGTTTGTGTTTCTTATGTTTATCGGAATATTTGCATATCTTACAGGGAAGATAGCGTCCTCGTGAAGAACTGTAGCCCCCATATAGGAAAGCTCTCTGAGTTCTCTGTAGGTGATCGTATTGATGGTGCAGGGATCCTTGATTATTCTGGGGTCTGCCATCTTGAAGCCGGAAACGTCTGTCCAGTTCTCGTAAAGGTCAGCCTCAGCCGCTCTTGCAACGATAGATCCCGTTATATCAGAGCCTCCGCGAGAGAAGGTCTTGATAGTTCCGTTGGGCATTACTCCGTAGAAGCCGGGAATAACTGCGTTCTTGTGGAGCTTGAGCTCCTCCTTGAGGGTCTTGTTTGTAAGCTCCTCATCAAATGTGCCATTGTCCTTGAAGAATATTACGTTTTCCGCGTCTATGAAATCATATCCGAGATACTTAGCAAGGATAAGTCCATTGAGGTATTCACCGCGGCTTGCCGCAAAGTCACGTCCCGCGCGGTGCTGAAGAGCATTCTTTATATACTCAAGCTCACCGCTGATATCAAAGGAAAGACCGAGCTCCTCAATGATGCCGTTGTATCTCTTGGCTATCTGAGAGTAATACTCATCTATATTCTCGTGATTTTTCACCATGCCGTAGCAGGTGTAGAGCATATCGGTCACCTTGGTGTCATCACTTGAACGCTTACCGGGGGCAGAGGGCACGACGTACTTTCTTGAGGGGTCTGCCTTTATTATAGACGCTACCTGTCTGAAATGCTCTGCGTCAGCCAAGGAGCTTCCGCCGAATTTTACTACTTTTACCATAAATTTCTCCTAATAGAAATCAAATATATATTTACCACTCAATATTATATTTTCATTTTCGTCAATTGTCAATCATTTTTTATCTTTTTGACAAAAACTTTTATACTATCAAGCTTCTGTGGAAATATCGTCTTTCGTTTCGATATATCTCTTTGCCTGAACACTGAAGAGCTCGGCATATCTGCCACGCATTGCCATAAGAGTCTTATGGTCGCCTTCCTCGATTATCTCGCCGTTCTCAAGAACTACTATCTTTGAGGCGATAGTCGCGCTTGAAAGTCTGTGAGATACGAAAATGGTGGTCTTATCCTTTCTGAGCGCGTCGAACTGATTGAAGATCTCCTGCTCGGCAAGCGCATCAAGAGATGCGGTGGGCTCGTCGAGAATGATTATATCCGAGTCGCTATAGAAAGCTCGCGCGATAGAGAGCTTTTGCCACTGACCTATAGAGAGCTCTATACCGTCCGCCTCAAAGTATTTCATAAGAGCGGTCTCATATCCGTCGGGGAGCTTTTCTATATAGTCGCTGGCGTTTGCCTGCAGGGCTGAGAGCCTTATCTTATCCTCGTTGCGAGGTGCTGTGATATCTCCAAATGCGATGTTCTCGGAAACCGAGACCGCATACTTTCCGAAATCCTGGAAGATTATACCGAAGAGCTTATAAAGTGTCTTCGTATCGTACTCGCGCATATCCTTGCCGTCAAGGAGTATTCGTCCCTCGGTGGGGTCGTAAAGTCTTGTGAGAAGCTTGAGAAGCGTTGTCTTTCCCGCGCCGTTAAGACCTACAAGGACAAGTGTTTCCCCCGGACGAATGGTGAGGTTTATATTGTTCAGAACCTTTCGATCAGAGCCCGGATAGGAAAAGCTTACGTTCTGGAACTCTATCGTATGGGGAGCACCGTGCTCCGCGATGATGGGCTCTTCTATGATAGGCACGATCTTTGGCTTTTCATTCATAAAGGATATGAGATTGTCTATGAAAAGCGTTCCCTCATATACGCTTGCGGATATAGATATAAGTGTTGCCACGTTAGAGGCAATAGAGGTGAGAGCTCCCGTGTAGAGCGAATAGTCACCTATCTGAAGCTCTCCTATGAATACCTTTGCGGCAATGATCGCAAAGAACACGCAGTTGATGACGGCGGACGCGAGCGTGGTTATGAGATGCCATACGTTTTCTCTTACTATAAGCTTTCTTATACCCGAATAGTACTTTGCGAACACGTCCTCGTATCTGTCTATGAACTCGTCCGAGAGGTCAAACATACGGATCTCTTTTACCATATCCTTATTGACCATAAGCTCGGAGTAATAGTTCATCTGCCGTCTATCCTTTGAGCGACGTCTCATATAGAGGAAGTTCTTTCTTCTGTAGGAAAAGTTGATTATCGCCGAGGGAACAGAGATGAGGATCATGACGATAGCAGTCCACCACATACCGGGAGCTGTGGCGAGAATGATTATATAGCTGACGAGAGTTATTATAGTACTTATACTTTTAAGCGTATGCGAAAGCACCGATATAGGTTTGTTTCCCGCCTCGCGGTTTGCGTTTTCAAGGCTTTCGTAAAACTCAGGCAGATCAAAGGAGGACAGGTCTGTCTCCTTTGCCTTTTCCATTATCTGTACCTTTACGTATCTTACCACCTTTTCACCCGCGATTCTCGTAACCGCGGAGTTGAGACGAGAGATTATCTGCGTGAGTATTCTGAAAAGGAAGAAGAATATAAGCAAAAACATGACCATCGAGCCCCAGAAGGAAATGCCCGCAACGGTGTTGTTTGCCTCTGCAAGCACGCGAGAGGATATTATGTTTTGAAGCTCGTTGAGTATATCTTTCGAGAGGATAGATGTAACGATGGGGAGAATACCCTCAAGGAGAGATATGAGCACGAGAGATATGAGTATCCACTTTCCCGTTCTCCAGACCATCGTAAATATATATCCAAGACGTGAGAAAAATCCGCCGACAAGCTCTTTTACGTATCTCGGAACGTCTGAAAGAGACTTTGGAGGAGCTGTGCGGTTTTCATTTTGTTTTTTCATCGGAGGAGGTCCTCCCATAAATCCGGGACCCATATCAACCCATATTTTCGGGGAGCTTTCGACCGCCCATTATGTGAAAATGAAGGTGTTTTACTGTCTGGCAAGCATCATCTCCGCAATTGGATATGACTCTGTAACCATTGACCAGTCCTGCATCCTTTGCGATCTTTGGGATCGCTTCAAATATCTTTGCAACATATACGTTGTTTTCAGCGGTTACATCGTCCATAGATGCCATGTGGAGTTTGGGGACAACGAGGATATGTGTGGGGGTCTGAGGGTTTATATCGTGAAAAGCAAAGCAGTATTCATCCTCATAAGCGCACTTTGAGGGAATATCTCCCTTGATTATTTTACAGAAAATGCAGTCCATCTTGAAATTTCCTCCATATTATGATATAATTATACAAATACCATTCTAACACAGCAAGGACTAAAAGTCAAGGGGAGAGATATGAATTTGAGTATAGACAGAGATCTTTGGGAATATCTTGCGGAAACACCTAAGACCGTAGTGATGTACGGTATGGGAAACGGCGCAGACAAGATACTCGCGATCTGCGAGGCGCGAGGAATTGAGGTCTCGGATTTCTTTGCAAGCGACGGCTTTGTGAGAGGACACTCCTTTCACGGAAAGCGGGTGCTCGGCTATTCGGAAATCAAGGAAAAATACGGGGCAGAGAACATGATCGTTTTGCTTTCCTTTGCATCCTCGCTGCCGGACGTAATAGAAAATATACTGAAAATAGCCTCGGAGTGCGAGCTTTATGCACCCGACGTACCTGTTTTTCCGAGTGAGCTTTTCGATATGGATTTTTACAAGGCTCACAAGGACGAGATAGATGAGGCTTGCGACATGCTTGAGGACGAGGAATCGCGCCGTATATTTGAGCTTGTCGTAGCGTACAAGCTAACGGGCAGGATAGGTCTGCTTTCGGAAGCGGTGAGCGACAAGGATACGGTTTACCGCGAGCTGCTTTGCGCGGAGCAGATAAAGAACGTTGCGGATCTTGGCGCTTACAACGGAGACACGGTCAGAGAGCTTGCGGAGTATGCGCCGAGGCTTTCCGAGGCGTTCGCCTTTGAGCCGGACAGAAGAAACTTCAAAAAGCTCTCGCTTTATGCCGAGGGCGAGGAGAGGTTTTCGGTAAACGCTATAAACGCGGCAGCGTGGAGTGAGGATACAGAGCTTTCATTCTCTGTCGAGGGCAACAGAAATTCAAGTGTTACGGGTGCGGGAAAGAGCGCAGAGATCATGGCACGCTCGCTTGACAGCGTGCTTGCTGAGAAAAATATAGACTATATAAAATACGACGTTGAGGGGTCAGAGCGAGAGGCGCTTTTGGGCTCTGCCGCAACGATAAAAAGATGCGCTCCAAAGCTTCTTGTTTCTCTTTACCACAAGAGCGAGGATATCTTTGCTCTCCCCAAGCTTGTGAGGGAGATATCAGGCGATTACAGATTTTATCTTCGCAGGTACAGATATATCCCCGCGTGGGACTTAAATCTTATCTGCATACCGAAATAAGATGAATAATTCTGTTGATTTTACAGAGGATATGTGATATACTAATCCTTGAAATAATAAACGTAATAAACTTGAGAGGTTTTTATGGCTAAATACAGACAGGGAAGAATAAACGACGAGATGCAAAAGGAGATCGCAGGCATTCTCCGCACCGTAAAGGATCCCAGAGTAAGCGAGGCATTTATAAGCATTACAGGGGTTGAGGCAACACCCGACCTTAAATACGCGAAGGTGTATTACTCGGTGCTCTCGGGTGACGCAAAGGAGATCGCAAAGGGACTTAAGTCCTCTGCGGGATATATCAGAGGTCAGCTCGCAAAGAAGATGAACCTCAGAATGACACCTGAGCTCACGTTTGCGCCCGACACGTCTATCGCATACGGTGCTCATATATCAAAGATACTTTCGGGCATTGAGATATCCGCGCCCGAGGAAGAAACAGAGACTGAGGAGCAAGAGGACTGAAATGGACTTTAAGGCATTTAGTTTCGAGGAGCTTTGCGAGAGGCTCTCGGAAAACAAAAAAACACTTATCGTATTTCACACCAGACCCGATGCTGACGCGATAGGCTCTGCATTTGCTTTGAGAGAGCTACTCTCTCTTATGGGCGTGCAGGCTATCTGCGCGTGTGACAATGAGATCCCCGCGCGTCTTTCCTTTTTGACAGAGGATACACAGGGTGGGGTCGTGCTTGACGACTTCTTTTTGCTCGGTCACGAAAGAGTTATAAGCGTTGACTCTGCGTCTCCCGCGCAGCTTGGCTCTCTTTTTGAGAGACTTCACCGTGATATTGACATAATGATAGACCATCATGCCGAGGGTAAGGTGTATGCTGACTCCTATATCCGTCCCGACGCCGCGGCTACGGGAGAGATAATATTTGATATTGCAAAATACATGCTGGAGCAGGGAAAGATACCCTGTCTCACACCGAGATTTTACAACTGTATTTATGCGGCAATAAGCTCTGATACAGGCTGCTTCAAGTATTCAAACGTCACAAATAGAACTCACGAGATAGCAGCGGAACTTGTGGCAACGGGAATAGACACGGCAAAGATAAACTATAAGCTTTTTGACTGCAAATCCCTCAAGCTGATAAAGGCGGAGGGCGAGGCGGCAAGACGCATATCCACATACGACAAGGGCAGAATAGCGGGAGTTGTCTTCCCGTATTCCGCAAAGTTTTCGCTTGGACTTTCCGACGAGCATCTTGAGACGGTCATCGACATTCCGAGAGCGCTTGACGGTGTTGAGGTCGCATTTGCTATAAGACAGCCTGAAGATAAAAATCGATTCAGAGTATCTATGCGCTCAAACGGAGATGCTGACGTTTCGAAGATATGCGCTAAGTTCGGCGGAGGCGGACACGCCAAGGCGGCAGGCTGTACACTTGAGGGAATTGGCATCGTAGAGGCGGAAAGTCAGATACTTTCGGCAATACGCGAGCATCTTGCCGAAATAATTTTTTAACGGAGAATAAAACAAAATGAAAATAAGTCAAAAGGCAAGGAACGCAATATTCCTTGGAACACTGTGCTCGGTGTCCTACCTTGCCGTTTACATAGCGAGAAATATAATAGGCGCAGTTACACCCAAAATGATAGAGGATGGGATATCATTTGATTACATAGGTCAAGTGAGTGCTGTATATCTCATAGCTTACGCTATCGGTCAGCTTATTAACGGAACTATAGGTGACTGGATAAAAGCAAAATACATGGTGGCATTTGGTCTTATGTCGGCAGGTGTTGCGAATTTTGTGTTCGCGGGACTTGCGGGACGCACAGATCTTGCACTTGTCGCTTATGCTTGGACGGGCTTTTCACTTTCTATGATATACGGACCTATAACTAAGGTCGTAGCTGAAAGCACCGAGCTTAAATATGCCACAAGATGCAGTCTCGGATATACCTTTGCATCATTCTTTGGTACGCCAGCGGCGGGGCTGCTTGCAACCTTTTTGAGCTGGCAGGCTACATTCCGTGTGAGCAGTATCGCGCTTATCGTTATGGCTATCGTCAGCTTTACTTTCTTTACACTCTTTGAGCGTCGCGGTATCGTTCAATACCGTGGACACGTAAAGGAGGGAGAGAAACCAAAAAAGGATTACCGTGGACTTCTCAAGCGACACATTGTTAAATTTGCGTGTATCGCTATGATAACAGGAATAATAAGGACATCGCTCGTGCAGGTGCTCTCCGCATATTTTTGCGAGTATCTCAACTATTCCGCTGAAAGGGCAACCGCCACACTTTCGGTAACAAGCTTTATTACCTGCTTTACCACCTTTGTCGCTGTATTCGTTTACGAGAGACTTGGAAGAAACATGCATCTTTCTCCGCTTATATTTTTCTCCTTCTCGGCAATGTGCTTCGGAGCACTTTATTTTGTGCCGAGTGATTATCCTATTTTGAATATAGTTGTAATGGTTATGGCTATAATGTCATCCGGTGCGTCCGCGACGATGCTCTACAGCGTTTACTGTCCGAGCCTTCGCGATACAGGACTTGTTTCGGGAATCACCGGATTCCTCGATTTCCTCAGTTATCTGGCGGCGGCGCTCGCAAGCCTTGTAATACCGAAGATCGTAACTGCTATGGGTTGGAGAAACACACTCCTTATAGCTCTGGCTCTTATGATCTTTGGTGTAGTTGTTTGTGGCACATCTTATTTCAATATAAAGAAGAAAGCGCGCGCGGAAGCTGTCGCAAAGTAATAAAAAAGCAGAACCCATTGGCGTACCTGCGATAAAGCAGGTTGAGCTGAAAAAGACATGTTCAGTTTTGAGCATGTCTTTTTTCTTGCGCTATTGCAACATATGTGATATAATATCTTTGAAAATCAAAGCAACGCTATACTTTACCTCAACAAACACTTCGTGGAATATTTTTTGAAATCTGATATAATAAAATCACAAAAGCGCTTTTGAATAATTTTTGGAGGACAATCATATGTCTATTGGAACAACCATTAAGCGTCTTCGTCGAGAGAAAGATATTACGCAGGAACAGCTTGCCGAGTATCTTGGAATCACATCGCGAGCTATTTCTCAATGGGAGTGTGACCGAACTGCTCCCGACATCTCACAGATTCCGGCACTTTGTCATATTTTCGATGTTTCGTCAGATGTTTTGCTCGGAATCGATATCGAGAAGAACAATGAGGAAATAAAGAAATATTTGAGCGATGCGGCTGAATTGGGCTATCAAGGGAAAGGCACTGAACGTACAGAGCTTCTCCGCGAAGCAAACAAAAAATTCCCGCGCGATTATAAGATCATGCAAAGTCTTGCCGATTCGTTGGTGTGTGAGTATTCTCGAAAAGGCATTAAGGAATATGACGAGGTGTTTGATCTTTGCAATCGAATCCTTGCCGAGTGTACCGATAGTTTGATTAGATATGAAGCAATCGACACACTTGGAACCGCTTATGGATACGCAGGCAAAAAGGATGAAATGTTAAAGCTTGCCAAGGAAATGCCGCGCACCCATTTTTCGTACGAAAACTTTATGATGTATCGTTGGAAGGGGGATGCGGAT
>JAZOLL010000058.1:0-17882 GCA_045653105.1 Eubacteriales bacterium | reverse complement strand
GGGATTGTAAAAAGTGATAATCTACACAAAACAATCCCTCAGTCAGCTTCGCTGACAGCTCCCTTTACACAAGGGAGCCTTTGACACAAGATCATTCTACGCTGAATTTTTATTTGCTTTCTGCTCATCGGCAAAGCCTTTATGGAACCCCGCCACTATGGCGGGGTTTTCGTCTTACAATAATAAAAAAGCGAGATGCTGTGCATCTCGCCTTTTTTTATTTGAACTGCGAATGGTAGAGGGAATGGTAGAAACCTCCGAGCTTTATAAGCTCCTCGTGATTTCCCTGCTCGATTATCGCTCCGTCCTTTACAACGAGGATAGTATCCGCGTTCTGAATAGTCGAAAGTCTGTGCGCTATTATAAAACAGGTCTTGTTCTTCATAAGCTCTGTCATCGCGGTCTGGATCTGTATCTCGGTGCGAGAGTCAACGTTTGAGGTCGCCTCGTCGAGTATCAGAATAGGCGCGTTTGAAAGGAATGCTCTTGCTATCGTGATGAGCTGCTTTTGTCCCTTGGAAATGTTCACGCCGTCGTCGGAGAGTATCGTGTTGTATCCCTCGGGAAGCCCCTCGATGTAGGACGCTATATGCGCGCTCTTTGCCGCCGCATAGACCTCCTCGGGAGTTGCGTCCTCCTTACCGTATACGATGTTATCATATATCGTGCCGCAGAAGAGCCATGTGTCCTGAAGCACCATCGTGAACGCGCGGCGAAGGTCACGTCGCTTTATGTCGTCGGAGGGGGTGCCGTCCATCAGTATCTCTCCGCTTTGCGGGTCGTAGAAGCGCATGAGCAGATTGATTATCGTGGTCTTTCCCGCGCCCGTAGGACCGACTATCGCGACAGTCTGCCCTCTCTTGGCACTCACGTTTACATCGCGAAGAACTATCTTGTCCTCGGTGTAACCGAAGGTTACGTCCTTCAGCTCAACGTCGCCCTTGACGTCGGCAAACTCCTTCGCGTCGGGCTTGTCCTCGCGCTCGGGAGACTCGTCAAGAATGGTAAACACACGCTCCGCGGCGGAGAATGCCGACTGGAACTCGTGGAGAATGTTTGAGAACTCGTTGATAGGTCCTGCAAACTTTCTCGAATACTGAACGAACTGCGCCACGCCTCCAAGCGTTATGAAAAACATCGAGCCTGCGAGCACTGTGCCGTTCTGCGAGAACATATAAAGTATTCCGCCTATCGTCGCCACCATCGCGAGCGAGAAGTTGTTGATAAGGTTTATCGTGGGGAAAAGCACTGCTCCGTGATAGTCCGCCTTGTAGTAAGCGTCCATCGCCTCGCCGTTGATCTTGTTGAAGCGTGAGGATATCTCCTCCTGACGGCCGTATGCCGAGATCGTGCGAGATCCCGTCAGCATCTCCTCCGCAAAGCCGTTGAGCTCTCCGTACTTTTTAGCTCTCTTTCTGTAAAGAGGA
Source organism: Eubacteriales bacterium (assembly GCA_045653105.1). Lineage (GTDB taxonomy): Bacteria > Bacillota > Clostridia > Oscillospirales > CAG-272 > HGM12713. The sequence continues at coordinate 16,455 of JAZOLL010000058.1, read as the reverse complement.
CGGACCACGCGGGAACGGTATCTCGTAAAGAAGATAGAGACGGGCACGGTTATCGCGAAGATGATTATCATCGGCTTTGAGATCTGAAGCATAAAAACAAGCGAGCCGACGACCGTGTAAATACTCGTCATTACCTGTATGAGGTCGTGCGAGAGAGTTGCGTTGATAGTGTCGATATCGTAAGAAAGATGGCTTATGATATCTCCCGTCGCGTGTGTGTCAAAATAGCCGACGGGGAGTGTTGTAAGCTTTTCAAAGACCTGACGGCGCATCTTGTAGATTATCCTCTGGCTGAGGTTTATCATAACCACAGAGAGCGCGTAGGAAAGGATAGCGGAGACAACGTAGCAGGCGATCATAAAGCCGATATTTCGCCACACCTCGGGGAAGTTGACACCTCCGTCAAACTCGATAGCGTCTATCGCAGCACCCGAAAATCTCGGGCCGAGCAGCGAGAGCATATTAGCAACAAGCGTCAGCGTGAGCGCCGTTATAAAGAGAGGCCACTGGGCGAGCACGTATTTGCTGAGGCGCAGGAAAATGCCTTTTTTGAACCTTCTCTTGTCGGGGTTCATATTTTCTTGTTTCTTTGCTTTACTCAAGGAAGGCACCTCCCATCTGCGAATCGCTGATCTCACGGTATTCGGCACAGGTCTCGAGCAGATGCTCGTGCTTGCCGCAGCCGATTATCCTGCCCTCGTCTATGACGAGGATAAGGTCACAGTTCTTAACCGAGCTTACTCTCTGCGCCACGGTAATGACAGTAGAGCCGGGGAGCGCCTCGGAGAGAGCCAGACGCAGATTTGCGTCGGTCTTGTAGTCGAGCGCCGAGGAAGAGTCGTCAAGGATAAGTATCTCGGGCTTGCCCGCTATGGCGCGGGATATGAGCACTCTCTGACGCTGACCGCCCGAAAGATTAGTTCCACCCGTGGACACGGGATGCGAAAAGCCGTCCGAAAATGACGTTATAAAGTCGTGCGCCTGCGCTATTTTGGTTGCCCAAACTATATCCTCGTGCGAGATATCACGTCCGAAGCGGATATTCTCCTCGATCGTGTCCGCATAGAGAAAATCGTTCTGGAAAACAACACCGAACATCGCCGTCAGCTGCTCGGGGGTGTAGGAGCGAACGTCACGTCCGTTTATGCGGACGACACCCTCGTCAACGTCGTAAAAACGCATAAGAAGTCGGAGAAGTGTGGACTTTCCGCAGCCCGTAGCACCGATTATACCCAGAGTTTCTCCCTTTTTGATAGAAAACGATATGTCTTTAAGGTCAGCTCTCTTGCCAAGGTATGAGAAAGAAACACCCTCAAAGGAAATGTGCTGGCGCTCGTCACCCTTGCCGTCGTCCTCGCAGAGCGTGAGCTCACTCACGCTCTCCATAACGAGAGAGATTCTGTTTGCGGATGCCGCGCACTTTGTGTACATAACGAACATTCGCGAGAGCGACATCATCGCCATAGAAATAAGCGTGAAATACTGCATAAACGCGATCACCGTCGACGCGGAGGAGCGGCCGTCCGCCACGTAATACGCGCTGAACGCGATTACCGCCACGATGCCGAGATTCATAAGAAGCGTCATAACAGGGCTTACGATACTCATAATAATGCCCGCTCTCGTTCCGTCCCGCTTGAGGCTCTGGTTTGCTTTATCGTATCTCTCGTTCTCGTAGTCAACCTTTGAAAGCGCCTTGATAACGCGTATTCCCTGCGCGTCCTCGCGCACAACTCTCACCATTCCGTCAACAGACTGCTGCACCTTTGAATAGAGCGGCACGCCCATTCGCGATATGCTGTAAACGAGAATGAATATAAGCGGCAGCGTTGCTATCATTACGAGCGCCAGACGCCTGTCCATTATCATAGTTATCGCCGTACCTCCAAGGAGGAGGATAGGCGCGCGGATTCCCATTCTCTGCATCATACCGATAAAGTTCTGCACGTTATAGGTGTCAGATGTTATTCTCGCCTCAAGCGAGGGAATGGTAAACTTGTCGGTGGCTCTCGCGGAGAGGTGGAGAGTTCTTGAGAAAAGATCTCTTCTCATCTGCGCGGCAAATATCATAGTCGTCTTTGCCGCCATTCTGTTCGCTATTATGTTTCCAAGGCTCGCTATGACGGCACACACCACCATAAGCACCCCGAAAAAGATTATTTTTCCTACGTTGTTTTCACCGATCACATTTTCAAGTATGTGCGAGAGCAAAAAAGGTATCATCAGCTCTGCCAAAGTGCCGATGACCTTTATCGTCGTGCCCCCCGCGATCCTTGCCGCGAGCGGTTTAAGATATCCAAAAACCCACTTCATCTCGATTCCTCTTGTCCTTCGATTATTTTCCTTGCCTTTGTCTCCATCCTCTCAAGAACCGAGTTGAAGATATATAGCTCGTCCTCGGGAATTCCCTCGGAGAGCTGATCCATCCACTCGCGGGAAGCTGCCCTCACCTCGGGGAGCACCGTGAGCATTTTTTCGGTGGGATACACCGAAAACTGCCGCTTGTCATTTGCTAGCGGATCTCTTTTGATATAGCCCTTTTCCTCAAGACAGTTGAGGTGTCTTGCAACCGTGCTCTTGTTGATGCACAGGTCTCTGGCGATCTCCTCCTGAGAGCGACCGGGTACTCGGCATATCGCCAGAACAAAGGCGTACTGCCCGCTGTGAAGATCTGCGGCAGACACCCTTGAATGCCGATATACAGCTTGCGAGCGGCTGATATTGTTCAGCATTTTCATAAATTTTGACATACTTTACCTCATAAAAAACAAATAGTTGCACGTGCAACAGTTTCTGCTGCAACTATTTTAGCAGACACCGCGAAAAAAGTCAATAGGTGAATATAAAAAAGGGAGTGCAAAAGGACTGTACCCTTAAGGACAGTTTCGTGTGTACGTTACCTACCGACAGGAAAGAAACATAAATTGTCTATTGTTCCTAACAAAAAAATAAAAACATAGAAACCGCAGATTGATTTTCTGCGGTTTTTGTGCTATAATAGGAGTATGGAAATTGTTTGACGTTCATTTGTAGCTTGTGATAAAGGAGATTGTTATGAGAGCACCATTTCAAATACTTGCAATCCCATATAAATATGAAAACGGAATGCCTATATATTGTGTTTTACACCGTTCAGATTATGACCAATGGCAATTTATCGCCGGAGGCGGCGAAGATAAAGAAACTCCCAAAGATGCAGCAAAAAGGGAAATAATAGAAGAAGGCGGTGTGGCTGTAGATCATATTATTTCACTAAAGTCAATGTGCCACATTCCCGTTGAAATATTCCCTCGCAGACACCTTTACGGTTGGTCTGATGACATGTATGTCGTTCCCGAATATTCATTTGGCTTTGAATGTACCGACGAGCTTGTTTTATCTCATGAACATACAGAACTTGTTTGGCTCCCATACAAAGAAGCAAGAGAACGATTGCAATGGGATTCCAACAAGACTGCTTTATATGAATTGAATTGCATATTATCAAAACAACACGATAAATGATCGTTTAATGCCAAGCCTCCCTTGTGTAAAGGGAGGTGGCGCGCGAAGCGTGACGGAGGGATTGTAATGCAGAGAAAACATAACAAAGACATTGTTCCAACCGCAAAAATGCTGCGAAAGAATATGACCAAGGAAGAAAAACACCTTTGGTATGACTTTCTGCGCATATATCCCATCCGATTTTCTCGTCAAAAGGTTCTTGGAAAGTATATTGCAGATTTTTATTGCGCTGAGGCAAAGCTTGTTATTGAGCTTGACGGTTCGGGACATTATACCGAGGAAGGAAAGCAATGCGATGAAGAAAGAACTGCTTTTCTTGAAGAATACGGATTGACAGTTATCAGAATACCAAATACGGAAATACATAAGAACTTTCGAGGCGTTTGCGAATATATTGATCACCTCGTAGAACAATCCCTCAGTCAGCTTCGCTGACAGCTCCCTTTACACAAGGGAGCTTTTTTACGTTCATCTATGCCTTGTCAATTTTCCTGACAACCACTGCACTTGTGTACACAAATCCTAAATACGGCATACCTAAAGAGGTATGCCGTATTCTTTAAGAACTGTCCTTTAGAGTGACGCTCCAAAGCACTCCCTTTTGTTTTGGTGCGGGTAACAGGACTTACTACTCCGCTTCGCTCCGTGCCAAGTTTCCCTCGGCGGCTAAACACCGCCGTTTGCTTCGCAAATCGGTAAACTTACCTGCACCTCCTTGCAAAGACTAGAACCTGATGGTAATGTCACCTCGGTGAACGTTTTTGATTAGGGAATTACAACACCTGTCCAGTAATGTCTGTCAGGTCTGTCTGCCCCCCTACAATCGCTACAAGTACATGTGTTATCATATTCATTCCTTATAGCAGAGGTTATCGTTCCTTGGTGGGTCCAATCGATCGATGTACCTGTACCCAACCAGTTCGTTTTGAGCTTTGCTTGCATATATCCCTGGCTTGTGTCAACCTTATTTGTTCCGTTCAAGAAGAATACACGTGACGATCCGCCAAGACCGTTGTCCCAAGCGCTGTCAAACGTTTTCTCCAAAGCGATCCACTGTTCATAAGAGCCTTCGTAATAAATAGTAACGGTTTCACCCTTGTCCATAAAGCTCCAGTTTGCTGCAAGTATGTTTCCGCTTGCAGTGGTAACCGTTGTAGGAATTACTAAAGAGTGAACGCCCTCATAGGACGAGAATGCGCTGGCGCTGATTGCCGTAACCGGAATACCGTTGACGTAATCAGGAATTACAACCAAGTCTTGACCGTTAGGATTCCTATATCCGCCAACGTGATATTCATCAGTAACACCGTCGTTGTTATTATCCACTGGGATCAAGCTTACGTCACCATTATAAATATAAACGGGATAAATGGTAACGTCAACGTTATCATTAAACTTATAGTCGGACAATTTATACACGGTGGCTGTTCCGTTCTTCGTTACGCGAACCTGCCAGTAATCGAATACACAGTCTTCAACAACAGGTCTGTTGCTTACATCGTTACCCAGAGCGGTTATATTACTGTAATTGTTTCTTGTGAAATGACCTTGAGCTACAATATTGGCATTGTGGTCAACGAATGTCGCAGTATATACACCTACGTATGAGGGATACAAGTTAATGTCTTCGGTATTACCCGCCGGAACACTTGTAACCTGAGATGAACCTGCATTCATCCAGTAGTCGAATTCCATACTGCTATCCGTAGAAACGTATTCTCGTGTAACTTTGTATTCGGAACTGTTATCAACTATGCAATCAACGGCAGACACTTCATCATTGATGAGATAAGTTACCGAATAAATTACAGGTTCGAATTTGAAATTGACCATTATTTCACTTGATGAAATACTCGAATTTAATGAATAAGTCGTGTAGAAAACGATCTCCTCGCCGGGAGCGACGGGGGTGCCTTCATAATAATTTGCTCCCATTTTCGCGGGAATTATGTCTGAATTTTGTTCATCCTTCGAAACGGATATGTTGATTTTTTCTGCAACTGAGGCATATTCCTCACTGTATTGTGTTCCTCTAAACACATATGTTTCTGTCTCGGAGTCGTTGTATGCGGTGATCCGATAAACGATTTTCTGACCTGAACTGCCTGTTATTGTCGACTTCAGGTTTGCGGGCAGCACACGGGAAACAGTCTGCGTTGCGGTCGTAGCTGAGCAGGCAACCACCTCGGTAATTACCATCTCGTCATATTCCGGCGGTTCGGCTTCCACGCTGCCATTGATTACTAGATTTCCCGATACAGCAGCATAGCCGACGCACGTAAATAAGCACATTAAGGAGAGTGAGATACCTAATATGGCTTTTATCCACATTTTCATTGTAAATCACTCTCCTTTCTTGTGTTTGATATTTAATCGTTTTCCTCGGAATCCTTTTCCTCGGGTGTGATCATCGCGGTAAATATCCTTTCCGCTTTACGGCGGACTACACCGATGATCTTTTTCAGTGGATGATTAAGTGTTGCGGGATCGACCTTATAATTTCCACGGGCAACCTCTGCCTCGCGGACTATCTCTTTGTCACTTTCCACGTCGCGAGTTGGAACGAGAACTACGTCGCCTTCCTCCACAGTGTTTCCGTCGGGATCGTAACGGTAGGTCCTATGCGTTCTTTCTTCCCAAAAAATATCGATGGCTTCTACCGTGTTTTCGTCTACGGTTTCTTCCTCTGCTGTTGGAATCGAAGCAAGAATATCTTCGACCTCGGAAACAGTGTCCTCGATCGGTTCTTCCGCATTTTCTTCCTCGATATCTTCTTCCACGATAGCCACGACCTCGGGAATTTCCTCTCCCTCCGCTTCGATCTCAATTTCAGCGTCCTCAATGACGGTTTCAATCTCGGGTTCGGGTTCAGGATCTGCCTTCGGGGTAGGGGGGGTTACCACGACCTTAACCACAGGACGAACTACGTTCGTAATGTTCGGTTTTACGATCGTTGCAGGAACAGGCTCGGGCTTAGTCTCGGTCTCGGTTTCGGGCTCGGTATAGCCCTCGACCTTGATCTCATACAGATACAACAGCTTGCTATCTGTCGGGATCATAAACTTCGCGCAGGTCTTTTCCTCATTTTCATACATAAGGATAGGTGCTTGGATCGTATCACGGATCTCAAGCATTTCGTCAAAGGTATTGACGAGAATGGTTTGGTAGCCGTGCGTTTCAAAGAGATTGTTGATCTTCTGAATGTAAGATTTGTACTGAGACAGTATCTTCTTGACACGCGCGGTGTAGGTAACGTCAGGCGTTCTTGTCAGATAAATGAATGCGACGAGAAGCAGAGCCATCAGAACGTCCACAACACCAAGCACGATAGCGGTGGTCTTAAATACCTCGCTACCTGCGCCTCTTGTGCAGGCGATCATCTTTGCCTCATCATCCGGAACGGCAGACGTCATTTGGATATTTACTGTTTTTGTTGTAAGAGGAATACGAAGCTCGGAAGTGTAAGTGTCAACCGCGCTTCCCGAAAAAGCCTCGCAGTCGCTGAGAACGTCAACCTCAAGCGTTACCACGATGTTGCTTGTGGTACTCGTCAGAGAATAGGTCTCAAGGAATTTGTTGGCAAGATCGTTGTACTCGTCGTAGTTGATGACGACGATCTCATTTATCCGCAAGCGATTGGAGCTGCTTTGCGATTTGTTCTGAACGTTGACCAGCTCGCGCTCGGGATTAAAGATAGCAACCTTGGACGTGTTGTCTATGATCTCAAGTCTTGACTTGATCGAATAAGAATAACGGTAATTTACGTCATCGGTATCCATATCGATCTCATAGGAATAATCCGCAATGATCTTGTCGATCAGGGAAGCCACGTAGGATTGATCCTTGCCGAGATGCTGTTCTTCAAAAAATTCGTTTTCTTTCAGAAATACGTTATAATCGATGCTTCCGCCTTCGCGGTAGCCGATATAATACTTCTTTTGAAGCTGTACCGAGACGATCGCCGAAATGAGAACGGCAAGTGTCAGAACGATGACGATAACAGACTGTACAAATATCCATTTTTCGCGGTTCTTTCGGTATGCGGCGCGTTTTTTCTTTTCTTTTTCCGACATTTCAGTAAACCTCCTTTCTTCTGAATTTAGTCACTGCCTTCAAGCAGTTCTCTGAGCCACAGGGTAGGGAAGCCAACGTAGGCTATCTTCATATCGGTAAGCCCGACGATATCGGCATCGGTTATATAACCTTGGTCTTGTTCCTCATTAGCATCGCCCTTTGTGTAATATCGGACTTCATTTCCGATATGCTCAATTTTTATAACTCTGTGAATGATTTTGTTTTCGTATTGAAGAAAGACAATAACCTGTCCTTCTTTTATTGTCTGACCATCGTATCTTTCGTAGATGATCATATCGCCTTTGTTGATCTCACCTGTCATACTCTCGGTTGCAATTACCATCGCGCCGAAACGGAACTGACAGGAAATGAGCATTGCGGTTGAGACAACCACTACAACTGCGACTACCATACTTATCAAAGAAGCTTTTTTTCCCTTGACAATAGCGTTTCTCTTTTTCTTTTCAAAGAGCGCACTCGTCAAAGCAAGCATAACAAGAGGTAGTAATATTTTGATACATGCGTGCAATGCACTCGGTATCTCGGAATAAACGGGGATAAAATAAACGTATAAAGCACAAATAAGTCGGAAGGACATATTTGGCAGTGTGCCGAAGCGTTTGGCTATATAATGGTAGTAAACGTTTGAACTGACAGCAGGGAAAAGCGTCATTCCAACTAAATCCATAAAATGATTGAAGTTTTCAAAATCGGCAATTCCCGAAAACATCAGCACTTCTGCTATTACACAGATAAGCCACGACATAATGGTTGCGAATTTGTTTTTCTGACCTAAAAGTACGTATCTTATTATTTCTGACGCAATAATTATTATCACCGAAGGGATAATAAGTTCAAACAAACGCTCAACGTTTACAAAATAGGGATTTTTGTAAGATGTAACAAATGTTCCTGCTATCAGCATAAGAATGACGTACAGTGCAGCTACTATTGTTGTGAGCATTAGAACTTCTCTCTTGTTAATTGAAAGAGAGCTTCTTTTTTTGATCAGAAAATAGACCGCAGGAGTAATCAGTGCCATCGCAACGGCGGTAACTATTACACTGTTTCTCGCGGTCACAACAAAGATAACCAAGAGGACCGCAAATGCGATTATTGATATCGTGTAAAGAACCTTTTTATCCTTGTTCATTTGCGGTCCTCCTTTTCATACAGTTAATTAATTATTACTTGTAGCGGCTATTATTGTGCACTGGTTCCGGTAACGGTAAGCACGTAACGACCTTCAAGAGTTTCTGCTGTGGTCTTAGTCATTGTAATAGTAACCATAAGTGTCTTGGTTTGATTCGTTGACAAAGTGAAGTCATCATCTTCAACATCAGAGGCATCTTGCTTGATCCATTCAGCTGTAACAGTAAAGAATTTTTCTTCATTACTTGGGGTCGTGCCGTCTCTCTTGCTAATTATCAGATTTGCGGCTTTATCAGGATCCTCATCAAGTGTTACATCATAGTTGTTAGTGTTTTTAATTCTGAAGTAAGCGGTTATATAGTCATTTTGGTGAGAGAGATCGAAAATATCTAAGGTTGCTGTGTGAGCATTGTCAACTACGAGCAGCTCGTTATTTGTAGAGTCGACTTGAACGCCGCCGTCATTGGTAACCTTGGAGTCAAGAATACGGGAACCATTTTCAACGAAAACCAGTTTTACGGCATGGGGCTTATTGGAAACTTCACCATTCAACTCAACAGTACCTGTCTGAACCGCATAACCGATTCCAAGGGCAAGCGCTGCAACGAGCAACAAGGAAATAATCGTTGTTCTTCTTTTTTTCATTTTTAAATTCTCCTTTTAGAAAAATTTTGTGAGCGTTCCCTAACCGCTCATAGTCTCAAAACTCGACAGTTTGAGGTTTGTATCCTTATTTTACCCCCCTATGACTACAGTAGGACTACAAAATGGAAAATTTTTTAAAAAATTCGGCACTCAAGCTTTTTTGCCCGAGTGCCGATCCGTTTATTTGATTTTCTGCAACTGATTTTCAAGATAACCGACGGTAAATTCCGCCCAGGAGTACGCGTTCATATACTGACCCGTAAAGGAGTTGATCGCTCTTGTGTCGCCTTCAAGAAAACGGTAATAATCACAGTCAACGATCTTTGTGTTTACGAGTATGCCTTGTCTGTTTTTCAGAATCAGATCCATAACGTTTACCGAGTGTAAGGTCTTAACAAGGCTCGCTATGTATACCTGAAGATTTTTTTGCTTTGTGCGGTCGTACTCCTCGTTCTCCCAAAGCATAGCCGCAAGCTCGGGGTAGGTTGCCGACGTTCCGCGCTTGTCCACGAGATACGCGAGAATCTCCTTGGCTTGCTTTCTCTCAAATTTCAATGGAGAACCGTCAACAAAGACGTCAAAGTTTCCGAAGGTCAAAATCTTGATCCTCTTTTCATTGTTCCACTCAATTGGATTGCGCAGATTTTCAAGCTCGGTTCTTACCGCCTCAGGTGTCACGGGCTTCATGATGTATCCACTCATACGAAGGTCGATCCCTTCCTTCATATACTCCGAAAATCCCGTGGCAAATACGATATTTACCTTTGGATTAAGCTTCTTTAATTCAAGCGCAAGCTCAATACCGTTCTTTTCGGGCATATGGATATCGAGAAAGGCTACGTCTATCCTATTTTCAGTCGAGGTCTGCAACGCGCTTCGAACGTCGCGGCAAAGATACACAGTCGCGCAACCCGCAACCTCCTCAAGCGCGTGTTTCATCAGCTCAAGGGCGTAATATTCATCATCAACTGCCAATACGTTCATCGCCGCTTTCCTTTCTTTTTCGGTATTTCTATCGTAACTCTCGTTCCGACGTCCAACGTGCTTTTAATCGTCACCGTCCCTCTGCACGTAGCAGCTAGGCGATTTTGCACGTTTTGAAGTCCAACGTGAAGCTCGGTGGATGCAGTATCAAAGCCAACGCCATCGTCAATTATCTCAATGACATACTTGGTGTCTGTGCCATAGGTTATGATTTTTACAGTACCGCCCTCTGCCTTTTTCGTAATACCGTGCTTTATAGCATTTTCCACTAATGGCTGAACCGTAAGGGGAGGAACGCTGAAATCCTTGCACCCGATCGAGTAATTGACGTTCAGCCGTTCTCTGAACCTCGCCTTTTCGATCTTCAAATAGCACTCAACATGCTCCATCTCTTGCTCAAATGAAATCAGCTCCTCGCTCGTCAGCGTACCGATATTTTTGCGGAGATATTGTGAAAAATCAATCGTCAGATATTTTGCTTGCTTTGGCGCGGTATCGCACATCGCTGCGATCGTTGATAGCGTATTATATATAAAATGAGGATTGATCTGCGAAAGCATTAAAGCGTTTCTTTGCGCATCAAGCTGCTTTTGTTTGGTAAGATAGATGCTTGTATAAATGACCAAAATGCTGACTGTAAAGCCCACATAGGTCAAAGAGATACCGTGAAATGTATAGTCGATGATAACACCGGTAGCTGGGAAAAGTGTGTAGATAAAGAATGCCAAACGGTTGAGCTTTGCGGAGCTTTTTGCCAACAAAGCCATAAGAGCAACGGCGAAAAATGAGAGAATAGGGAATGTCAGATAAACCAAGCCCATTCCTATATTATCGCTGTGGTGCCAATGTCCGTACTCGTTAACCGCAAATGCATATCCGAAGAATGCGTTTCCAATGCAAAACAGTAAGGAAAACGCGCACAGAACACGGAATATATTCAGAATACAAATAGCAGCACGACTATTTGCATAAAGGGTTGAGATCAAATATCCCATAAAACTAATGATCACGACCTGACAAGCGCAGGAGGCAAGCGTGTTTGCGGTCAAGGTCATAACGGAGAGGGAAGTCCGTCCCTCTCCAATCCAACCGACAATATCGGCAATCAGGGCGATCACAACCGAAAGCTGCAAAAGCAAGAAATGCTTTGAACCGATTTTCTTGCTTGAAAATTCTTTTACGCACGACACAAGAATGATAAGCGTTATCACGAGCGCAAATGCATCAAGCGCAATATTTATATAAGGCAAATGAATACTTGGCATTTTTCGTTCCTTTCATTTACTGATCCAAAAACTTCTATATATTTCATTGTACCATAAAATTTTTCACATTTCAATATTAAAAAATTAAAAAGAGAAAAGCCTCGAAAACGTAGTGTTTTCAAGGCTTCCGATGGTGCGGGTAACAGGACTTGAACCTGCACCTCCTTGCAAAGACTAGAACCTGATGGTAACGTATCCTCGGTGAAATTTAGCCTTTGCCGTCGGGTTCATATGGAATGATGGCTTCTCCCGAAGTTTTATCAATCCAGATCTCATCAAACGTAGAATAGTGATCTATAACAAACCTTTTAATTACCATAACGTAAACTGAATCGGGTGCATTGGAATTGACGGCGAGTTCAACACGGTATCCGTTTTCTTTAATATCAAAATCTTCCCAATAATTTTCTGCGATTGTGATTGCCTCATATCGTGAAATTTTATTCAACCAAGAAACCTCAAGCGGCAAAAACTCGATTCTTGTTTCAGAACTATTCTCAAAATATGTCAAGATCTCCTCTTGTGTAACCTGTTTATCTCCAATATAATACTCAGCATCAGGTTCTCCGTCGTTGACAATACGCCAGATTTCTCTTGTCTTCAGAGCCGAGCCTTCAAAATATATTTGATTTTCGCCATATTCAAAATCTGTTCCCGTATGATTCCAAGAGTATGAGCCATCGGTATTCAGATAATATAGATTTCTGAATATGAAGGAATAAATGTAAACAGTGCCCTCATAATAGCGCAAGATCAAGGTATCTCCGCAATCAATGACAAGCTCGTTTACCGAGTCACCGTCAACGTCCATATAGGCATATCTCAAACGTTCCAACTCACAAAGCGGGATTCTGTTATAGGGCGTTTTACAATCCTTTAAATAGTTATATTCTTCAATGTCTGTCTCGTAAACCTTGATCTCGTTTTTCAGAACAGCCTCGTACATTTCCATAGCGATCTCGGCTTTGGTATAGAGCGAGGTAAAGGTCAGTCCCGAATATTCTTTTGTCGTTTCTGCACTTGCAACACTACCGAGATACTTGCCGTATTGCTCAACTAAGGCGTTATATTCACTTTCTATGATAGAAACCTTTTCGCTGCCCACCACTTTATAATATTTTGTGTAAGCCACGTCATCGACCCATTCGTGACCGTTTGTACCGAACTCGGAAATAAGCTCTAGGCTCTCACCCCCATCGGCAATTTTGTAAATAGCACTGGTAGAACGATCTGCGCCACTGCTTCCGTTGTTATGAAGCAATCCGTCACCGTCTATCCAACAAGAATTACGCTCCCAATAATTACCGAGCAAAACGGGCTTTTCGTTAGAATAGGAAAAGATTGCCATAATATAATAATCCTTGTTCATCAGCACAAGCTCGTCCACACCGTCACCATTGAGGTCCTTTACGGAATATCCGCAACCAAGTTTATGATGCGGTGACACGCTGTCCTCTTGTCCTATGCCAGGATAAAATAGGTGTATAGATGAATATAAGTTAACAAAGGCTTCTATTTCAGCCTCGTCTTGAATACCAAGTTCGGCGGCAACTGCCCTAGGGTTTTGGTTTACAATATGAAATTTCTCTACAATAAGACGGTATACTTCCAATACGGAGACATAATTTACACTTGTGGTATTGGTTATTTCGTTTTTTGGAGTATCGTTATTTATATCATTTGTGTCGTTATTTCCATTGTCTTTTATATTATCGTTGGCACAAGAAAAAAGCGACAGAAGTATTATCAAACACAGAAAAGCGGCAACAAATTTTTTCATTAAAATCTCCTTAAAATTCTTATTGACAATACCACTATACCATATCAAAAAATCGATGTCAATATGGTGGTGAAAAGTTATTTTTTAAGGCGCTTTTTTAGTCCAAAGTGGTGTAAACAAACGAAGGTAACAGGACTTTAGAACCAGCTTTGCGACAAAATTTTCCTCAATTGAAGTTTACCTATCGCAAAGCGATCCAATCCTTTCGGATTGGAGCGGTTCGGCGTCGGTAATTTCATACTAAAAAGAAATAGACGGCTATTGCCGTCTATTTCTTTTTGGTGCGGGTAACAGGACTTGAACCTGCACCTCCTTGCAAAGACTAGAACCTGAATCTAGCGCGTCTGCCAATTCCGCCATACCCGCATATTAAATTAAAACGAAGAATTGCTTCCTTCCTCGAGGTATGCTTCCGCGCGCGCGTCTGCACACAACGCTCGCAGGCTCGCGTTGTACAAAGAACGCAAAGCGTTCTTCTTCGCGACGGGAGTCGCTCGTTCCGCCATACCCGCGAATGAAATTAAAAAATGGTCGAGGTGACAGGATTCGAACCTGCGACTTCTACGTCCCGAACGTAGCGCTCTACCAAACTGAGCCACACCTCGTTATTTTACGCCATATCATTTTATCACATAGATAAGGTGTTGTCAAGTGTTTTTTATAAATCCTCCACACAACTCCTCGACATACAAATGCAATTAGCTCACACCGCTTTTTCTTTTAGGAGAAAAGGCGTAAAAGAAAAAGCTTAGCAAAAAGAAACACGCCAAAAAAGATCGCGGGCGCCGCCCACACCCGCTAAAGAAACTTTTTAAAAAAAGTTTCTTTAGAATCTTCAAAAACTTTCGACTGTAAGCATGCTAACGGCTAAGCCTAAACCCACTTTTTAAGATTTTTTGAAAGTGGTGGGGGAGCGCGAGTGGGAGGAGAAAACTTTTTGCAAAAAGTTTTCTCCTCCCACTCGCATTATATCACATAAATCAGTTCTCTCTTGCCTTGGTCTTGATCTGATCCTCTGCGAAAGCGATGAAGTCGGAAACGCTCATAGCACCGAGGTCGCCGCTCTTTCTGCCTCTGACGGCAACAGTTCCCTCGTTCATTTCCTTCTCGCCGATCACGAGCATATAAGGGATCTTTTCAAGCTGTGCCGCGCGGATCTTGTAGCCGATCTTCTCGTTTCTGTCGTCCACGGTAACTCTCATTCCCTTTGCCGCGCACTCGTCTGCGATCTTTCTCGCGTACTCGACCTGATCGTCGCCGATCGGGAGGAATCTTACCTGCTCGGGAGCTATCCACATCGGGAGCGCGCCTGCGTACTTCTCAAGGAGAAGCGCGAGCGTTCTCTCATAGCATCCGAGAGACGTGCGGTGAATGATGTAAGGAGTTTTAAGTGTATTGTCGGAGTCAACGTATTCCATACCGAACTTCTTTGCGAGAAGCATATCTATCTGAATAGTAACGATCGTGTCCTCTTTGCCGAACACGTTTCTGCACTGAATGTCGAGCTTGGGGCCGTAAAATGCCGCCTCGTCGATACCGATCTCATACTTGTCCTCGCCGAGATACTTGTCGAGAAGCTCCTTCATAATGCCCTGCGCCTCGTTCCACTGCTCGGGTGTTCCCTCGTATTTATCTGTTCTGTTAGGATCCCACTGTGAGAATCTGAAGGAGCAGTCCTCCCAAAGTCCTACGCTCTCAAGACAGTACTTTGCAAGCTCAAGACAGCCGCGGAACTCCTCTGCGAGCTGCTCGGGACGAAGCACGAGATGTCCCTCGGAGATAGTGAACTGACGAACGCGGATAAGTCCGTGCATCTCACCGCTATCCTCGTTTCTGAAGAGAGTGGATGTCTCGCCGAGTCTCATGGGAAGGTCTCTGTAGGAGCGCTTCTTATTGAGGAACACCTGATACTGGAAAGGACAGGTCATAGGTCTGAGCGCAAAGCACTCCTTTGTCTCGTCGTGAGGGTCGCCCATAACGAACATTCCGTCAAGGAAGTGATCCCAGTGTCCCGAGATCTTGTAAAGCTCACGCTTTGCCATAAGAGGAGTCTTTGTGAGCATATAGCCTCTCTTCTGCTCCTCGTCCTCTACCCATCTCTGGAGGGTCTGGATAACTCTCGAGCCCTTGGGGAGAAGTATGGGAAGTCCCTGACCGATAGAGTCAACTGTGGTGAAGTACTCAAGCTCGCGGCCTACCTTGTTATGGTCGCGCTTTCTTGCCTCCTCTACAGCCTCAACGTAAGCCTTGAGCTGATCCTTTGAGGGGAACGCGATACCGTAGATTCTCTGGAGCATCTTGTTCTTCTGGTCGCCCTTCCAGTAAGCGCCTGTGCACTGTGTGAGCTTGAGAGCCTTTACCGCGCCTGTTGCGAAAAGGTGAGGACCTGCGCAAAGGTCGGTAAACTCGCCCTGACGGTAGAAGCTGATAACAGCATCTGCGGGGAGCTCCTCGATAAGCTGGACCTTGTAGGGCTCATCCTTTTCCTTCATAAAGGCAATAGCCTCCTCACGGGGAAGCTCAAATCTCTCGATCTTGAGGTTCTCCTTGACGATCTTCTTCATCTCGTCCTCGATCTTTGAAAGAAGCTCGGGGGTAAAGGATACCTCACTGTCTATGTCATAGTAAAATCCGTTCTCGATAGCAGGGCCTATCGTGAGCTTTGCCTCGGGGAAGAGGCGCTTTACCGCCTGCGCGAGAATATGAGCGGCGGTGTGTCTGAAGATGTGCTTGCCGCCCTCGTCCTCGAAGGTGAGAAGCTTTACCTCGGCATCCGCGTCGATAACTCTGGTGAGGGCAGAGAGCTCTCCGTTTACCTCAGCGCCGAGCACCGCACGGCTTATAAGCTCCGCCTCAGCCGCCGCGTCATAAACGCTCTTCGGCTCTGCGAGCTCGATTGTTTTTTCCTTGAATACTACTTTCATAATGTTTTCCTTTCTTGAAATAAAAGAATGTATATATTTTTTTAATTTTTGCATTTTTCGGTCTCCAAAGGTGCTTTTTTTAAAAAGCACCTTTGGCGCGGTGTGGAGCGCGTAGCTCCAGGAAAAC
>JAZOLL010000057.1:0-21993 GCA_045653105.1 Eubacteriales bacterium | reverse complement strand
TCGACTTGAATGTGTTATGCACGCCGCCAGCGTTCATCCTGAGCCAGGATCAAACTCTCGAATGTTTGTATATTATGTGTGCCTTAGCACACCAAATATCTCTTATCCGAGTTAGCTTAATTCTTGCTTTCTCTTTTACTTCTGTTTAGAGTAGTTTTCTTCAAAACTTCTTTCGACGAGATTCGCACTTGCTTTTTCGCTTTGTACTTATCTCTTGTTGTTCAATTTTCAATGACCCTTGCCGTCCCCCTCAGGCGGACAGCTTGACTATTATATCATAACCCTCCTCCCCTTGTCAATACCTTTTTTGAAAAAATTTTATGTTTATTTTAATTTGTTCAAACGCACAATAAAAATAAAAGGATAAAGGCGCTTTTATGTTGACAATTCTTATCAGAACCGTTTTAATATACGTTTTTCTTCTAATAATCATGCGACTCATGGGAAAGCGACAGATCGGCGAGCTTGAACTTTCTGATCTTGTAACCACCTTTCTCCTCTCCGAGATCGCATCTCTCCCAATAACCGACACAAACATTCCCATAGCGTTTGCAATAATACCGATGATAATACTTCTTACCTTTGAGGTATGCTCGTCCTGGCTGCTCTCTGCCTTTCCATACCTGAAAAAATTTCTTTCCACCACCCCCGCAACTCTTATATCGAACGGAAAGATAAACAAACGAGAGATGCGAAACTCACGTCTATCCCTTGATGAGCTTATAGCCGAGCTTCGCCAAAGTGGAATATCCGATATCTCGGAGGTCAGATACGCAATACTCGAGCAAAACGGAAAAATAACCATAATACAAAAAGCAGAGTCGAAACCGCTAACACCAAAGGACCTGAATATAAAAGTTTCGGAGTGCGGAATGGATCACATCGTAATCAGCGAGGGATTTATGAACAAGCACGCGCTAAAGACACTAAACATAAATAAAAAGGAAGTTGAAAAGATCCTCGCTTCAAGACACCTCACTCAAAAGCAGGTATATCTTATGCTTATAGATGATTCAAAAAATGTCAAGATATTTAAAAAGGAGGACAAATAAATGCGCTCGCTGATTGCAACGACAGTCCTCTTTATTTTGGTGTGCGGTGCGATATTTTTGAACAACCGCTATATAAAAAGCACCGCAGACTTTATCTGCGAGTGTGTGAGCGAGGATGCTTTCGAGCGTGACCCGTCTGCCGCGATAGAAAAGCTTGACAAGTTTTGGGAGAAGAATCACCCCATAGTCGGCCTGTCGGTGGGATACAAGGAGCTTGACAGAATGTCGGATCTCATAATAGATCTTCGAATATACCACGAGCTCGGCAACGCCGAGGAAATAAAGCGTGTGTGCGCGCTTATTGTCGAGTGTGCCGACGAGATCTCACGACTTGAAAAGTTTGAACTTGAAAATCTACTGTAAAAAGAGCTTGGCGACCGCCAAGCTCTTTTTCTTTATTTCGATTTTATATATTCGTCTATAGCTGCTGCCGCGGTTTTTCCCGCGCCCATAGCGAGGATAACCGTTGCCGCGCCCGTCACCGCGTCGCCGCCCGCAAAAACCCCCTCCTTGGAGGTCCTTCCGCACTCGTCGGCACAAATGCCGCCCCAGCGTTCTGTCTCGAGTCCCTCTGTTGTGGATTTTATAAGCGGATTCGGAGATGTTCCAAGCGCCATTATAACACAGTCAACGTCGAGGGTAAACTCACTTCCCACCTTTTCGATAGGTCTGCGACGTCCCGAAGCATCCGGCTCACCGAGCTCCATCTCAACGCAGGTCATACCCCTGACATTTTTGCCCTCGTCACCGATAATAGACTTGGGGTTGCAAAGCGTTTTGAAGATTATTCCCTCTTCCGCCGCGTGCTCGACCTCCTCGCGTCTTGCAGGGAGCTCGTCCATGCTTCTTCTGTAAACGATATACACCTGTGCACCAAATCTCTTAGCGCAACGCGCCGCGTCCATAGCCACGTTTCCGCCGCCGACTACAGCCACCGTTTTAGGTCTCTGAATAGGTGTCGTGCTGTCGGGTCTGTATGCCTTCATAAGGTTTACTCTTGTCAGATACTCATTTGCGGAGTAAACACCCTTTAGGTTCTCACCGGGGATATTCATAAACTTGGGAAGTCCCGCGCCCGAGCCGATAAACACCGCCTCAAATCCGTATTCAGACTGAAGCTCGTCTATAGAAAGTGTTTTTCCGACAACTGTATTAGTCTCTATCTTAACTCCAAGCGCTCTGAGGCCCTCTATCTCCTTCGCGACGATAGATTTGGGAAGACGGAATTCGGGAATTCCGTACACCAAAACTCCCCCCGCCAAGTGAAGCGCCTCAAAAACAGTCACCTCGTATCCAAGCTTTGCGAGGTCACCCGCGCAAGCAAGTCCCGCAGGGCCCGAGCCCACCACAGCAACCTTATGGCCATTGGTTTCGGGCTTTATCAGCTCGTGAGCGCGCGCGTTGTGCCAGTCTGCGACAAAGCGCTCAAGACGGCCTATCGCCACAGGCTCACCCTTGATACCGCGAACACACTTGCTCTCGCACTGAGACTCCTGCGGGCAAACACGTCCGCAAACGGCAGGGAGAGAGTTTGACTCGGTTATTATCTTGTATGCCGCCTCAAAGTCGCGGTTTGCTACCTTTTCTATGAAAGCGGGGATATTTACACGCACAGGACAGCCTGTGGTACAGGGCTTGTGCTTACATCTGAGGCATCTGTTTGCCTCCTCTACCGCCTGCTCCTCGGTATAGCCGAGCGCAACCTCATCAAAATTCTTGTTTCTGATCTCGGGGAGCTGATGCGGCATCTCGCATTTTTTAAGTGACATATTCATCTCACTCCACCTCCTTCGCAAAAAGGTTGCAAGTCTCCTCATGGGCATGACGCTCAAACTCGCGGTACATCGCGCCCCTTGCCATAGCCTCGTCAAAATCTATGAGGTGTCCGTCAAATTCGGGACCGTCAACGCAAGCGAATTTCATCTCTCCGCCAACACTGAGGCGACAACCGCCGCACATTCCCGTTCCGTCTATCATAACGGGGTTCATCGATGCCACGGTAGGAATACCGTACACCTTTGTAAGCGCGCAATCAAACTTCATCATTATAAGCGGACCTATAGTTATCACTCGGTCATATTTCTCGCCGCTCTCGATGAGAGCCTTAAGCGCATCTGTAACCAGCCCCTGCTCTCCCGCGCTTCCGTCGTCTGTCATAAGCTTCATTTTGGAGCTGACCGCTCTGAACTCGTCCTCAAGTATCACAAGGTCGCGGTTTCTGAAGCCGACCACCGTATGCACCTGTGCGCCAAGCTCAAAAAACTTTTTAGCCACTGGATAAGCGATAGCGCATCCGACACCGCCTCCGACTATAGCTACCTTGCCTACACCCTCGGTCTCGGTTGCCTTGCCCAGAGGTCCTACGAAATCGGAGAGCGCGTCTCCAACCTCCATATGAGCGAGCTTTTCGGTAGTAGCTCCGACCTTCTGGAAAATGATAGTCACAGTACCCGCCTTGCGGTCAAAGTCCGCAACAGTGAGAGGAATTCTCTCGCCCTCGGCATCTGTTCTCAAAATTATAAACTGTCCGGGCTCAGCCTTTTTAGCAACGGCAGGCGCGGAGATATCCATAAGTATAACGGTTGGATTGAGTATTTCTTTTCTCAATATCTCGTACATTTCAATTGCCCTTCCAAACAAAAAATCTATACCACATTATTTTAGCAAATTTTTTTGCTTTTTTCAAGAGTTATATAAACAAAATATTTGGAATAGAAAAATAGTTTTTGTACAAAAGGACAATCCCCCGACGCAAAACGTCGGGGGATTCTTATTTTATTCATTTTTCCTCGGGGGAGTTTCCCTCAAGTATCGCCTGACCGCCCGTGAGAGATATCATCTTCACCGCGTTTTTACTGAAGCTTTGCGCTTTTACTGTCAAAGGCTTGTCTATCACACCGCGCGCAAGCACCTTAAGATAGCAAGCACTCATCGGGATAAGCCCCTTTTCCTTGAGCGTTCTAAGGGATACCGTCTCCCCTCGCTCAAAGCTCTCGGATATCGTATCCACGTTGATAAATGTCTTTTTACATCCCCTGCATATCTTGGGAGATTCCCCGGAAATCTGCAAAAGTGCTGACACCTTGCTGTCCTCCACAAGAGAATCCGCATCCTCCGCGCTCACTCTGTCGAGATATATGGGAAGCAGGTCGGGTGCTTTTCTCTCCTCAAAGAACTCCGCCTTAGCCTCTCTTTTGGGAAGCTCATGCTCTGCCCTTACCTCTGCTACGGCAAGAGGCGCTCTCTTTCTGATCTTGATCTCTTTCAAGAGTATCAGTATATACACACCGAGCGAGAGGTCGCACAAAAGAAGCAAGATAACTATCGGCAAGCCGCCACTCACCGAAAGTCCCAAAACCGAAAGGGGCGCTATGCTGTAAAGCGAGGTTGCCGCCTCTCTCACTCTGCGACGCAAAACAAGTACCGCGGTAAGCTCCGCAATACCTATCACAATTAGAATGGCTATTATCGGCAAAAGCCCTGCCTCACTCTCGCCAAGTATCAAAAAGTCAGAAAAATGAGTGGTCTTGAAAACCAAAAATCCACCCTCGCACCAAGCGTCATAGTACTCGGCACTGCCGTCGGGCATAATATGAACCACCCGCAACACCCTCTCTGCTCGCAGGCTTTCGGGCAGGAGCACCTTGACGGTGTACTCACCAGAAAACTCGCTGTAGATCGCCGCTTCCTTTGTCAGCTTTATGCTGAATATCCGCTTTATCTCAAGGGATTCAAGCTTTTTTTGTATTTCTCTGTCGCTCATCGGCACGTCTCCCATATAGGAGATGCGCGCACCTTTTATCGCATCTCTGAGGCTCTTTTTGTAAAAGGAGATATCGCCGTAGTCTGAAATACTGAGCCTTATGTCAAAGGGCAATCCCTTATCGTTTTTCACAACTCCCCAGTATCCGCTCGCAGAGTGATCAAACCCCGCGGGATACTGTGTAAATCCACTTGTTCCGATGTCAACCTCTCCGCATCCGACCCAGATTGTTTTTATAGCTTTCATAGCGCTCATTCTACTCTCTGCGGTCTCAATAAGAACTTCTATACCTATAGAGCGGTCAAGTCCCTCTATTTCCTCTTTCGCCTTTGAATAGGTCTGCTCCAGGAGTGCAAGACTCTCCTCGCTATACCGAACCGATATTCCCTTGAGCTCGGTGTACACCGAGCTCAAATTCTCCAAAAGTTCCGCGCGGCGCTCCTCAAAGAGAGGTACAACCGCCTCCATAGTACTCTTTGCGATCGAGAGTGAAAGAGCGAACTCCTCAACCCCACCGGCCGCGGCTATCTCGGAAAGTGCCCTCTCATATGCCTTGCGTATCTGGGCGTATTTCACCTCGCTGTAATCTGCTTCAAGATAGCTTGAAAACACCGCCTCAAGAGACAAAAAATGCTCTTCTCTCGCGCGCTCAATGATCATAAGCGCCGCGTTTTCAGCCGCTTGGGTCTCCTCTCTTATGCGCTCTGCCGCGTCTGCAAAATCAGAAATAGCCCCCTCTATATCCTGTGCCGTGCTTCCTGTTGCCACGGCATGAAAAGCTACATCTTTTGCATCTTCAAGTCGAGCGGAAAAGGATCTCTTTTGCGCTTCGCTTATATATTCTTTCGCCTCTATCTCGGAAATCATCTCGGAGAACAAAGCGTTTACACGTTCTACGCTTTTATCCTTGAGCTCAGCTATAAATATCTTCTCGTGGGCATTTTCTAAAACCGATGTAAGATCGAGGATATCTCCTCTTGCACTTGCCGCGGCACTGGCACCCGAGATATCCGAGGTAAATTCTAAATGAAGCTCGCGGCTGTAATCTCCGCTCCCCTCTATCGCCATGTCAAGCGAGCAAAGAATAAACCTCTCTATCAAAGAGTTAAAGCTCTCAATACTCTCTGCTGAGTCGATCGAGCTCAAGAACTCGGATATGATACTCTCCCCTTTATCCGCTTCAAAACTTCCCTCACCAAATATCAGCTCGTAAGCAATTGCAAAGCGTGAAATGGCAATCTCTCTTTCTCGCTGAACCGATATTTGTCTCGCAACTCTCTCGTATATTCTGTCATACTCCGCCAGATCGAGCGAGTTCAAAGAAAGCTCGCGCATATCCGCCGTGCCCTGCTCCGCTATACCGACTACCGTCTCCGAGTCCGCTGAACTTAGCAGGGCATCCACCTTTTCTTCATATACAGAAAGTATGACTCCCGCTACATAGCCCTGCTGAGCCTCGCTCAATTCCTCATACGACAAAGCCGCATCGATCTCGGAAAGCGTGTTCTCATAGTTTGCCGAAACCCGCTCTGCCGCCTCACTTGAGAGCTCGTCCTTTTTTGATTCAAAAACAAAGGCGCACTCTCCCGAAGCACTGCCCTTGAGCGTTAAAAGGCGCGCCTCGTCAGAAATATCCTCAGACGCTACCCTCTCGTCTACCCTGAGCGCATTTATCCTGCCAAGATACTCAACTATCACCGCATTCGTCTTTATCGAGATACGTTTGTCCGCGCTCGTATCCGAATCAGCGTAGCCGTCCATTATTCCGCCAAGCTCACTCGCCGCCGCATTTATAGCGGCTATGTTCTCCGCATAAATATCCTCCGCAGATACGTGTGCCGAAAGGCAAGTCACTAAAGAGAGCAACAAGATCAAAAATACTGTAATTTTTCTTCGCATACTTTTATCGTCCTTCCAAAATAGTAGTTAACATATTGTTTCCATATTTTACCATTTTAAATAAACAAGGTCAATAAAAATACGCTCTTAAACTTCAGAATATCAAAAAAATTTTAAAGCACCCGCAAAAAATATAGCACAGCTTGACGAAATTTATCAAAAGAAAAAGCTCGGAGAAGAATATATACTATGAAGAGGGTTTTACTATCCCTAAATACAACAAGGGAGTACGAACAAAAAGATTCGTACTCCCTTTCACACATCTTGTTATGCAAGGAATGGTATGTTACACCTTATGTGTATTTTCAATATTTTGAAACCTCAACCACTCTAAAAGTTGCCTGCTTTAACTGTGAGTACTTTTCCGAAGAAACAAGGGTAAAGATGTCAAATTTCTGGCTCTGCCCTATTCCCAAATTAGATGCATAGATATAATCAATATCTATTCGATTTCCGTTTGCATCTATCGCTTCTATTTGAACACTAAAGCTTGCAGATTCGCCACCTATATTCTTTAAGGTAACCTCTAACTTGCTCTCATCATACCACTCACCCTCAATAACCTGAAACCTTCCAATAGTTACGTCGAGATACTGTCCTAAAATTTCATCAGTTTTATCACCGCTTATGTAATCAATCTCATCGTTAAATTCATCTACCGCATCATCGATAGCTTTTGCCATCATTGATTGCATTGTCAATGTAATAACAATCGAAAGAACACCTAAAACTATACTTACTATTGCCTTTTTACTTCCGATTCTTTTTGCCAGCGCTACTATACCCAAAATTGCCGCAAGGACACCAAGAGCAAAAGCTGCATTGTTTATTATCGGAATAAAGGAAAGACAAACACCAATGATTCCAAGAACTATTCCTGCGCTTAAGAGCCCGCTCCCCTTTTTAGAAGTGCCCTCTTCTTTGAGCGACTCTTCGTGTAGTTTTTTTTCATTGAATTTTTTTGATCCATTTAAAAATCCTCCTGTATTATACCAATTTGGGATATTTGAATTATACCACTGTGGGATAATATTGTCAAGGGGGATTATAATAATGAGATTAAAAACTTTACGAAAAGCGCGAGGAATATCTCAGCTTAAGCTTGCACTTGACCTAAATATGAATCAAAACAGCATAAGTAGATATGAGACCGGAGAACGCGAGGCGGATTATGCAACGCTCATAAAATTTGCCGACTATTTTGGAGTTTCCATTGATTATCTGCTTGAACGAACTGACGACCCCACATTTTCAAAGCATTAATATTCATGCTACAAAAACAGGATGAACAAGCCAAATTCCGCTCCTTCAAATGAAGGACGGATATTTCGAAAAAAGACTTGTTCATCCTGTTTTTAACGTTTTTTATTTTAGTTCTGAGAATACATGCTGTAAAGCTCGCTGTATATTCCGCCGCACTTCACGAGCTCATCGTGAGAGCCGCTCTCCTCGATTCCTCGCTCTGTGAGAACGAGTATCCTGTCGGCATTCTTTATGGTGGTAAGTCTGTGCGCTATCGTAAAGGTGGTTCTTCCCTTTGCGAGCGTCTCAAGAGACTTCTGAACAAGTCTCTCGCTCTCGTTGTCAAGCGCACTCGTCGCCTCATCGAGAATGAGGATGGGCGGATTCTTGAGGAATACTCGCGCTATCGATATTCTCTGCTTCTGACCTCCCGAGAGCTTGAATCCGCGCTCTCCGACATAGGTGTCATATCCGTTTGAAAGCGTCATTATAAAGTCGTGAGCTCCCGCAAGCTTTGCCGCGGCGATTATCTCCTCATCGGTAGCGCCAAGCTTTCCGTAAGCGATGTTGTCCTTGATGCTTCCCGAGAACATATAAACGTCCTGCGCAACAACTCCGATTTGTGATCGAAGCGATGTCATCGTGATATCCTTGATGCTCACACCGTCGATAAGTATCTCACCCGAGGTGACCTCATAAAATCTCGGTATCAGCGAGCAAAGAGTCGTCTTTCCGCCACCGGAAGGACCGACAAGTGCTATGCTCTCACCGGGCGCGACCTTCAGATCAAGATGAGAGAGGACGGTTTTATCCCCGCTTTCGTAAGCAAAGGAAACGTCACAAAACTCTATCTCGCCGCGAACGGAGGAAAGCGCCTTCGCATCGGGTGTATCCTGTATCTCAGGCTCTGTCTCCATGATCTCGCAGAAGCGCTCGATACCCGTAAGACCTCTCTGGAACTGCTCCGCAAACTCAACTATTCTGCGGATAGAGGTGAGAAGCGTGGTCACGAACATAAGGTACGCAATATATTCGGGAGCACCGATCTTGCCGTGAAGCATAAAGAGACCGCCCGCGACAACGACGACTATGTACATTATTCCGTCAAAGAGCTTTGTGGAAGAATGGAAGCTCGCCATTATGTGGTAAACTCTTGTCTTTATTGAAAGGAACTTCTTGTTGCCCTTGTCGAACTTCTCCTCCTCAACACCCTCGTTAGCAAAGGACTTTACAACGCGGATACCGAGCAAGCTGTCCTCTATCTGTGAGTTGAGCTCACCGACCTGCGCGCGGGACTCCTTGAATCCGTCCTTCATTTTTCTGTTGAACATCATAAGAACGACGATCATCGGGGGAACTATCGAGAAAATGATAAGCGTGAGCGGTAAGCTCATAGTACAAAGGATTATAAAGGAGCAGATTATCTTGATTCCCGCGATAAAGAACTCCTCAGGACAGTGATGCGCGAACTCGGTAACGTCAAAAAGGTCGCTCGTGATTCGAGACATGAGCGTTCCAACCTTTGTGTTGTCATAGTAGGAGAAGGAAAGCTTTTGCAGATGAGCAAAGAAATCTCCTCTCATATCGGTCTCTATCTTAGCGCCCATTATGTGTCCCACAGACGCCATATAATAGTTTGCCGCCGTGTCTATAAGACGGAGCACAAGATAGATAGCGCCGCAGATAAAGATAGTCCTTGCCGTCAGCGTCATCACCTCTGCGGTTGCGGCATCGGTTATGTGTCGGACGATAAGGGGTAGCACCAGCTCACAAAGAGTGGTCAGCGCCGCGCAGAAAAGGTCTGCAACCATTATCCATTTGTATTTTTTATAGTATGGCAAAAAGCTTTTTATAAGGCTTATGCCGGATCTTGATCTTTGATTTCTTCTACTCACCGTAATATCTCCGTTTACACTGAATTAACGACACATATTTTAACACAAGATAAGCTTTTTGTCAATCGATTTTGTCGGCAAGAGCCTCAATTTCTTTCTCTGTAAATCTTCCGTCTGGGGATACGAAGATATCCAGCGTAACCACACCGCCCACCGAGTTTACCTTTTCTATATAATCTCTTATAAACCCACGCGTGTAATCAGGCTCGGGCGAACACCAGCGACCGCAAAAAGCCCTGTCCTTTCCGATAGGGATAAGCAAGTGTGTCAATGCCCCGTCAACGTTATCGAATTTGGGCAGATATGAAAAAGTGTTGCTCTCGCCACAGGTCATACTCTCGTATTCGCAGGTCTTATTCAAGCCTCCCTCCGGATGAAGAATAAGCTCGGCTTGATTAAAGCCTATCAAAGCATCAGGATTTCCCGCCTTTATCGCATCGTGATAATATTTCAAAAGCTCGGGCGTGTATCCGGAATAATCATAACAGGAATCAAGCCACCATGCCTTTATCTTATCGCCGTATCGCACAGCAAACTCTCGAAGCACCCCGGACCAATCTCTTACGAACCCCTTTGTATCAATATTTAAAAGAACGTTTTTCTGGGAACGAACATTCTCCTCAAAAAAGCCAAAGCGCTCTCTGTATTTTTTGCTGAACGTGGGGTTGAAGGGGGATAAACAATTGAAATAAAGGCACAGATCTATATCATATTTTTTTAGCGACTTGTAAAGATCCAATACCAGATCCCTATTGGAGCAAAGCTCGCCCGCAGAGACACCGAGGAGTTTGTCGTATGCGGAGTTCGGCGCTATCATATACTCGGTTCCGTGTATGAGAGTGATAAAATAATACCCCGCCCCCATTTTGTGAAGCTGATATGCCAGCTTGTCGGCATCAAATGAGCTTACGGTAGAATTCCAGTCCGAAAGATCGGTACCGTATATGTCATCTCTACCGGGGGAACATATATAGTGGTTGAATACACCCCACTTGAGGGATCTCATGTTGTCTGTTGATGATACCATAGCCTTCCCTTTCGCAATTAAAATCACACTTAAAATATACCATAGACAGGCAAAAAAATCAATAGACTAAAGCAAACTTCATTCTCGATTTAAATGCAAAGAAAAAGCAAAAAGCTCTTGACAAACCGATATGCGTATGATAGAATGATAAAGCCGTTTATACGGAGGTATATCGAAGTGGTCATAACGAGGCTGTCTTGAAAACAGTTTGGGTGTGAAAGCCCACGGGGGTTCGAATCCCTCTACCTCCGCCATTTATCCCCCCTTGCAGATCAATGATTTGCAAGGGGCTTTCTCTTTTCTTTCGAACCTAAAGAAAAGCCAAATGAACACTTGAATCGTTCAAATGTCCATTTGGCTTTTCTCTATTTTATATCTTTCTTATGTTTTATCGCTCGATGCATCTTCGCCAATCAAAGCTTGTTTGGCAGATGCTGCGTTCGAATCTTCTTTGAAGTTCGTTAACATAGTTTTGTGCCAATCACTTTTAGGAAAGGTTAACATAATAACCCAAAAAATGCAATACCTCAAACGTTTTTTAATAAAGTATTGAAACTAACAAATTTTTATGATATAATGAAGTAGCAAAAAATTATAGGAGGTTTTTTATGAATTTTTTTCGAATTTATTAGAAGATTTGGCTGTTAGAACTTCAAATTCTTGTTCTGGAGGGTGCTATGAATAAGTTTTCTAAAAAGAGAATTCTAAAACTAACAATATTCCTATTTTTCTTGCTTTTATTCTTTATCTTTATACTTTTCCCGATAATATCCATTTTGGGTCCGGACACCTTTTTTAGGGGTACTAAAGATTATATTCTAATGCTTATAGAAAAAAGGCTTCATATTAGAATTTTGAGTGTTCTCTTACCGATTATTATTCTTTTGCTATTATTTCCGTTGCTGTCCATTATATATCCTTTCCTTTCCTCATTCTTTGAACGCTTTTGGAGATATCCATCTTTGTTTTTTATATGTCTTCGTAAAAAGTACTCGTTCAAGGTTAATAACTTCAAATTCACAAACTCATATAAAATTAACGAAATTCCCAATGTCACAATTAACCATAACGAGAAGACCTATTTTTTACATTTTCTTGACATTCCGAAAGCAGATAAACGAGTAGTCATTTTTCAGAACGCAAATGAATATAGAGTTTATGAAACCATCAAAAAAAAGCAATGCAAAATAACTGTATATAATTGCAGTTTTATGGAAAACGAGGATATTCCCACAATTTTCAGAAAAAGGCCACGTTTTTTGGACGAAAACAACTATCAGTCATTTGAAATACCCAATTTTTCAAATTCCGATAATTGTAGCCATATTGTTTTAGTATCCCCACATTTCATTTATTTAAATCATATTTCAAACCATATAAATTTAGATATAACTAGAGAAACTCAAATTGGTACTGTTGTTGTTTCCAAGTTCAAAAAATTCAAAAAAAATATGTAGTTTAAGCAAAAAGCACTTGCGTAACGCAAGTGCTTTTTGGAGAGTATTATGATTTATTTTTATAGTTATCCTAAAGTTGATTAAACTCGACTATCTTCTTGACTGGATAATCGGCTTGAAAACAGTTTGGGTGTGAAAGCCCACGGGGGTTCGAATCCCTCTGCCTCCGCCAAAACAAAAAGCACTCTCACAGAGGGTGCTTTTTGTTTTGAAGGGGGTATACAACCGGGATTCGAACGCAGTGAACAAAACAACCCTGTGAGTTGTTTTGTGAACGGTGACCGAAGAATTTTGCAAAGCTTTCCTCAAAACTAATTGAAAAGATTTGCAAAATTCAAGAACGAATCCCTCTGCCCCCCGGGATCTGCATCACAGCTATGGCAATCAACACTCTCATGATCATAACGACAAGCCGCACCGTCCTTGCTGGCAGACAGCATTTTTTGATTTTATGCGCCCCACAAAATCGCTTCAAGCACAAAATATAATTTCACTTGACAAAAAAATGAAATAGCATTATAATAAATCTTAGGAACCAGCTGTCTGAAGGGGAAGTTGGTTCCCTTTTGTTTTATAAAATTTATTTCATAAAAATAAGGTTGCTTTTATGATTAGAACAAGATTTTTAAAATTATCTACGACACAGATCATTCTGCTGAGCTTTTTTTCGGCGATACTCATCGGAAGCGCTCTTTTGGCGCTCCCCGTCAGCTCCGCGAGCGGTGAGCCTGTTCCCTACCTTGACGCGCTGTTCACCGCAACTACATCGACATGCGTGACAGGTCTTGTAACTCTCCCTACCTACTCAACCTGGAGCGTGTTCGGGCAGGTCGTCATTCTGCTGCTCATTCAAATCGGAGGACTTGGCATAGTCACGATAATGTCGGGCGTTATGCTTCTCCTCAACAGAAAAATGGGACTTGGCGACAGACTTCTCATACAGGATGCCTTTAACCTGAATACAATGGCGGGGCTTGCCAAGTTTGTCAAGAACGTACTCATCGGCACACTCATCGTTGAAGGCATAGGTGCGGCTCTGTATATGATAGTCTTCATTCCCGATTTTGGAGCAAGAGGTATTTGGATCTCCGTATTCACCTCGATCTCCGCGTTTTGCAATGCAGGAATTGATATCATAGCAGAAAACAGTCTTTGCAATTACACAGTAAACCCGATCGTCAACACGGTCACCGCTCTTCTTATAATACTTGGAGGACTTGGGTATATTGTTTGGTGGGACGTGCTTCGCGTGATCAAAACAAGATCTCCGAAAAACAGAAAGATATTCAGACATCTGACTCTGCAGAGCAAGATAGCGATCACTATGACACTCGCACTTATATTCGCAGGAGCGGCTCTTATATTTATATTTGAATATTCCAACCCTATGACCATCGGCAATATGTCGCTTTTCGACAAGATACAGACCTCTGTTTTCCAGTCGGTAACGACAAGAACAGCGGGCTTTGCCTCGCTCCAGCAGGAAAATCTGACAAACGCTTCTGCTTTTGTATCTATCATGCTGATGCTCATTGGCGGATCTCCCGTGGGAACTGCGGGCGGTGTTAAGACCGTAACCATCGCGGTACTTCTCTGCTCCGCGTTTGCAACCGTAAGAAACAAAGACAGCGCAACGCTTTTCGGTCGCCGCATCTCAGAGGCATCAGTCAGAAAAGCGATAGCTGTTGTCGTGACCTTTATAACGATTTGGGCAACCTCTACTATGTTACTTATGGCAACGACCTCCGCTCCGCCCCTTGACGTGATCTACGAAACCGTCAGTGCAACGGCGACGGTAGGTCTATCAAGAAACCTTACGGCAAGCTTGAATACGATTGGAAAACTCATCATCACTGCGACTATGTACCTTGGACGAGTAGGTCCTATATCCCTTGCGGTCGCGCTCGGTGGCAAGAGCGAGAGCCAAAACCTCATATCCGAACCCACAGAAGAAATAAGTATAGGTTAAAGGAGAAAAATCATGCAAAAGAGAAACACATACGCCATTTTCGGACTTGGAAGATACGGCACCGCCGTTGCAAAAGAATTGGTCGAGAACGGAAAAGAAGTAATAGCGATAGATACAAACCAAAAGATCGTCAACGATGTCTCCGCATATCTACCGGTTTGCAAATGCGCAGACGTTACCGACCCCGAGGTAATTTCAAGACTCGATATAGGCAGCATTGATACAGTAATCGTCTGTATAGCTGGAAATCTTGAGGCAAGCGTTATGGCAGTAACGCTTTGCAAGGAGGCGGGCGTTAAGCGCGTTATCGCAAAGTGCGCCAATGAAATGCACCAAAAGATATTGCTCCGCGTAGGTGCGGATCAGGTCGTATTTCCCGAAAACGAGTCAGGTATACGCCTTGCTAAAAATCTTTTGAGCTCCGGATTTATCGATATGATATCCCTCTCCAAGGACGTATCCATGGTAGAGATCGACGTAAAGGAAGATTGGATAGGAAAAAACCTTATCGAGCTTAATCTCCGCAAAAAATACGGTGTCAATATCGTAGCGCTCAAAAAAGGGGAAACAGTAGATATCAATATAAATCCCGAACAGCCACTTGACAGAGAAACGACTCTGATCGTCATCGCTGACACGACAAAACTAGGAAAGCTCAGATAAAGCTTTTATGAAAAGATCTGTTATATATCCGGTCATTTACCTAACACCTAGGTGCTTCTGGTAAAGGAATACTCATACGACGGCCTTCATCTTAATCGGAAAGGCTACAGAGTGTGGACTGCGGTTATGAAAGAAATACTGAAACAAAGCAAATCGGAGATATAATATTATGAAATCTATTGCTATAGTAACAGGAGCCGGAGGCGGCTTTGGAAAAGAGCTTGTAAAGCTTCTCGTAAAGGAGACTGACGTCGAGGAGATATGGGCTATCGCCAGAAAACAAGAGACACTCGAAGCACTTAAAGAGGAGCTTGGAGAGAAGATATGTGTACTTCCTATGGACCTCACCGACAGAGAGAAGTTCAGAGAGATCAGAGCACTGCTTGAAACATCCGACGTAAGCGTAAAATATCTCGTCAACAACGCGGGCTTTGCCAAGTTCGGCTCATATGCCGACGTGTCCTCGGACGTATCCCTCAATATGATCGACCTCAACGTGGGCGCGGTAGTAGCACTCAGCCAGATCTGTATTCCGCATATGTCAAAGGGTAGCCGTATCATAAACGTATCCTCGCAGGCATCCTTCTTCCCCCTGCCCTATATGAACACATATGCCTCGACCAAGGCATTTGTAACGCATTATACGAGAGCGCTGAACGTAGAGCTCAAGGAAAAGGGTATAAGCGCAACCACAGTCTGCCCCGGTTGGATGAGCACAGACCTCTTCGGCAGAGCCGAGATCGGCGCAAAAAAAGGTGTAAACAATTTCTTTGGAATCAAAGCTCCTGAAGTTGTGGCGTCCCGCGCATTCAGAGATGCGAAACGCGGAAAAGCTCTTTCCACCTACGGTTTTTATGTAAAATCAACGCATATCCTCTCAAAGATCCTCCCCCGAAAGATCACAATGAAGTTCTGGCTTATTCAGCAAGGGATAAAATAACAACTTTTAAACATTTGAATAAAAGCATTTTACAAAATTAAAGCAGACCTTGATTTTTCAGGGTCTGCTTGTTTTTATAAAACAAAATTGAGCGTGAAAATATCCTCAATCTATTGACTTACGAGGGGCGGTATGGTATAATTTTTAACAAGAAAATCTTGGAATAAAGGGAAAAACTATCGGTTTTTCCAAAAGAGCCCTCGGCTCTACTCAATTCCCCTCGTGGCAACACAAAAATTATGGGAAAGGAATCAAAAAAATGGAAACTTTATACGGAAAATACCTTCTTCAAAGCGCAAACGATGAAAGAGATATGAAGGAATCCATAGAAAAAATGCTCAGAGAATACGGCGCTTGCATACTCGGTGACGGTGATTTTTACGTAAGTGGTGTCGATATGCCCGACGGATCTACTCTTATGGGACTCGGCAATGTGTCAAGGGTATTTCTCGCGAGCGAGGTGGAAAGCGGCTATGCAGTAAAGCTCGGCTCAAGATGTACAGTCAAGAACCTTGCCATCTACGGAAGCAAAGAGCGCATTTCCCGCCCCACCGCCGTCGGCGAAAGACATGGTATCCTTTTCAAAGGAAGCGCAAATACCTCGTCAGATCCTCAGCCGCACAACTCTATAGTTGAGGCGTGTTTTATAACCTCCTTTGAGGGCGGCGGAATCACCTGTGTTGATACGGGATACGCTACATCCTCCTCAATCACCGCGTCCGACTGTCATATCACAAACTGCGGCGCAGGAATCAACATTCCATTCTTCAGCGAATACCACGAGTTCACGAATATGCTCTGCGTTTACAACCTTTACGGATGTGTAAACAACGGTGGAAATAACACTTTTGTCAACTGTGGATTTAATTCGAACACTGTTGGATTCCTCATCGACAACTCAAACGGACAGTCGAGAAACAACTCTCATGGCTCTGTAGTCGGTTGCACATTCAACCACTCCGACTCCAATAAGGGCATTGGCATCAAGGTCCTCGGTGCGACCTACGGATACGTTTTCAACGCTTGTCAGCTTTGGGCATCTGAGGTGCTCGTTGAAAACTCCAACAATATTCTTTTCTCGAATTTCAATTTCGGCGGAGGAGTAAATATAACGGTAACGGATGGACAGCTCGTTATGTTCTCAAGCTGTGTTTTCTTTGAGAACCCGAACTTGAATATCACAAAGGACAACGTAAAATTCGCAAACTGCTTCACAAGACACGGATCTGAAGTAAGCGCAAACTAAAACAAAGATAAGAGAGGTAAATATTATGAGCTATTCAGGAAAAGTAACTCATCGAAGGACAGGTGAGCCCTTGGCGGGCATTCCTGTAAGTGACGGAAGAAACACCGTATTTACAGACGAAAACGGTACTTTTACACTCGAGGGCTGGGAGAGAGCGCACACCATAAACGTCGGTGTTCTCACAACCCGCCAGAGCGATTGGTTCATATATATCGAGGATCGAATCACAAGCTACGATTTCTCTATAGAGCCGGTTGCCGCAAAGGCCGATTTTTCTTTCCTGCACATCTCCGACACCGAGATAAACAATATGAATTTCACAGATCGCGCACTCTTTTTGCGCGACTCGGTGAAAAAACATGCACCAGCATTCTTTTTGCACACAGGTGATATATGCTATATGGACGGACTCAACCGCCATATCCTCCTTATGAACACAGAGACTATGGGTTGTCCTGTCAGATACTGCATCGGTAACCACGATCTTGTAGACGGAGCATACGGTGAGGAGGTCTATGAGCGCATCTACGGCCCCACATTTTACTCCTTTGACTACGGCAATTACCACTTCGCGTCAATATCTATGTGCCGCGGCGACAAGCCCTCCGGATACAAGCCTGAGGATCAGTGGATCTGGCTGCAGAACGATCTCGCTCTTATGGATCCCTCCAAAAAGCTCATAATGTTCGGTCATGACGATTGTTTCCCCGATCCTATAGGCTTCCACCCCACAGTAAACGGTGTATCTGTTGATCTCAAGGCTTACGGCATAATGGCTTGGATACACGGACATCTCCACGTACACTACGTAAACGACGAGGACGGTGTATACAATATATCCACATCTCGTCCCGACAGCGGCGGTGTTGATTCCTCTGTTGCAGGTGTCAGAAAGATTTCTCTTCAGGACGGCACTCTCACCTCTGAGATAGACTATTTCAAGCAGAGCAAAGTCCCTGCCCCCACCGAGTGCGAGTGGCAGACACAGCTTGAGGGCGAGATAGCCTTCTCAAGCCCCACAGAGGGAGAAGGAAAGATATTCGTCGGCACGTTTGACGCAGGTGTTCCCAAAAAGTGTGCCGTTTACGCTATAGATATGGCAAGCGGTGAGATCGTCTGGAAGTTCCCCACAAAGAACTCTATCCGTTCTGACATAAGATATGAGGACGGCAAGGTATATACACAGGATACCCACGGAAACGTTTACTGTCTCGCGGCAGCCGACGGCGCTCTTATCTGGGAGGCAAACTCCAGAAATCATCACGTAAGATACAAGCACAGCGGACTCAGCGTATTTATCGTAGAGGATCTCCTTATCGCGGGATTTGAGGAGTGCGTATCCGCATACAACAAGAATACAGGCGAGCTCGTTTGGTGCGAGAACAAGCATAATAAGGCCGAGGCTTCTCCCGCAAAGCATATTTACGACAAGAAGCGTTCACAGCTTCTTATAAGCAGACACTGGAACGCACTCTACGCCCTTGACGTCAAGGACGGATCTGAAAAGTGGCGCAATGACGACGTTCGTTTCAGAAGCTCAACGCCTCTCCTTGTAGACGACCGTATCTATGCGGTAAGACTTAATTCCGCTTATGAGCTCGATGCAGATACAGGTGCGACCCTCAGAAGCGTTGATACAGGCAACCGCCTTGACGTCGGCGGTGCTCCCGCATTTGACGGAAAGACCCTCTTCTACCCCTCGGTACACAACGGCGTAGTTGCGGTTGACGTAGAGAGCTTTACAGTTACAAAATACTACAGATGCGGAATCACAGGCATCTGCGTATCCCCCTACGCTCACGGCACATTCTGCTCGATGGAGTCCACTCCTATCATAGAGGGCGAGGATCTCGTATTTACAGCTCTTGACGGCGGTGTATATCGCTACAACATTGAGAGCGGCGAGCTTATCTCCAAGTCCTTTACCGGTGCTCCGATAATGGTAACTCCCATTATCACAGAAGATTCGATATTTACCGCAGACTTTGAGGGCAAAGTTACAAAGTTCAAAAAATAATTTCGATTTAAAACAAAAATCTCCGCGGAAACACTATGTTCCTGCGGAGATTTTTGTGTTTTTCAACTCAATTTTTTCTAAATCGAGAAAATATTTCTATGAATATTTCACCCCTTTACAGAGCTTTCCAAAGCAGAAAAACAGAAGCTTTTTTGCTTTTCTTTATCCTCGAAGGTAGTTTTTACCTATGACATATCGATCCTTTTCAGGAAATCCAAGACAT
The DNA here is from genome assembly GCA_045653105.1 of Eubacteriales bacterium. Taxonomy (GTDB): domain Bacteria; phylum Bacillota; class Clostridia; order Oscillospirales; family CAG-272; genus HGM12713. Next base: position 2,600 of record JAZOLL010000057.1, on the reverse strand, counting down.
TAAAGGAAGTATGTGTTCCTTGAAGCAATAACGAGAAAAAGCTATAATATTCTTGTGGCTCGGAGCGGTATAAAAGCCGCCCAAGTCAAATCTAAAAAGGAGGTAAAAGCTATTGAAAAAGGTATTTGTACGCGCCACAGCGCTTGTCCTCACATTGCTTACCATGCTCCCCTTCCTATCAATAGGAGCATCCGCGAGCACAGAAAAATACATCGAGACAAAAAACTCGTCTATCAGCGTAAAGCTTGACGGAAAATATGTTCTCCCCAACAGAGCTCTCTTGATAAACTCTGTTACATACGTAGCAATAAGAGATTTTTCCGAGCTTTTCGAGGGCTGTGAGGTCACATGGGACGCAAAAACAAAAACCGCGGTGATCACCAAGGGTACTCACGTTATAACCGCAACCGTAGGCGACAGATACGTCTACAGTCAGGGCAGATGCTTCTACACGGTTGAGCCGATTATTATAATTGATAACTCTATGTTTGTACCTGTAAGAGCAATCGCAAGATCCCTTGGAATAGAGGTAGACTGGGACTCTAAGACTCGTTCTGTCATTTTATCAAATACGGGTATAATCCCTAAATCAGGTGCTGAATTTTACAATGCAGACGATCTGTATTGGCTCTCAAGAATAATCAGCGCGGAGGCAAAAGGCGAAAGTCTTCTCGGTCAGATAGCCGTTGGGAACGTAGTGCTCAACAGGGTTGCACACTACAGCTACCCAAATACGATATACGGTGTTATTTTTGACAAAAAGCACGGAACACAGTTCTCTCCTGTGTCATTTGGCACTATATATCAGCAGCCTACAGCATCCTCGATAATTGCCGCGAAGATCTGTCTTGAGGGATATTCTATCTCGAATGACATTCTCTTCTTTATGAATCCGAGGATAGCAACCAACAACTGGATATCCCAAAACAGACCCTTTGAATTCACGATAGGAAACCACGACTTTTACAGATAAAACAACTTTTACGGCGGACTGCTTCGCAGAAATGCGGATCAGTCCGCTTTTTCTATGAAAAAAGTAACGATTTTGGCAAAAAGTCATACAAAAAATATTCAAATTGCTATTTACTTATTGAAGAAAATGTGATATAATGCTATTTGGTGTACTTTACACTATAATTTGTTTTTAAATTTTTATAATAAAAAATGGAGGACAAACAAACATGGCTATCAAAAGAAAAATGCAGTCCATGGACGGTAACACAGCTGCGGCGCACGTTACCTATGCGTTCACAGAAGTTGCCGCAATCTACCCCATCACACCTTCATCCGTAATGGCAGAGCTCACTGACTCTTGGTCCGCAACAGGTCTCAAGAACATCATGGGCGAAAACGTTAAGGTTATGGAGATGCAGTCTGAGGCAGGTGCAGCAGGTACAGTTCACGGCTCTCTCGCAGCAGGCGCACTCACCACAACGTACACAGCTTCTCAGGGTCTTCTTCTCATGATCCCGAACATGTACAAGATCGCAGGTGAGCTTCTTCCCTGCGTAATTCACGTTTCTGCTCGTTGCGTTGCTTCCCACGCGCTCAACATCTTTGGAGATCACTCCGACGTTTATGCTTGCCGTCAGACAGGCTTCGCAATGCTCGCTGAGTCCAATCCTCAGGAAGTTATGGACCTCGGTGCGGTAGCTCACCTTTCCACGATCAAGGGCAGAGTTCCCTTCCTCAACTTCTTTGACGGATTCCGTACATCTCACGAGATCCAGAAGATCGAGACATGGGATTACGAAGATCTCAAGGAAATGGTTGATATGGATGCTGTTGCGGCATTCCGCGCACGCTCCCTCAACCCTGAGCACCCCGTTCTCCGCGGATCCGCTGAAAACGGCGATATCTTCTTCCAGCACAGAGAGGCTTGTAACAGATATTACGAGGCTCTTCCCGCTATCGTTGAAGAATATATGGACAAGGTCAACGAAAAGATCGGTACAAACTACAAGCTCTTCAACTACTACGGCGCTCCCGATGCTGAAAGAGTTATCATCGCTATGGGATCTGTTTGTGACGTTGCTGAAGAGGTTATCGATTACCTCCTCGCTAAGGGTGAGAAGGTCGGTCTCGTTAAGGTAAGACTTTACCGTCCCTTCGTTGCTTCCAAGCTTATCGAAGCAATCCCCGCAACCGCAAAGAAGATCGCAGTTCTTGACAGAACAAAAGAGCCCGGATCTCTCGGCGAGCCTCTCTACCTCGACGTTGTTACATCTCTCGCACAGGGCGGTGTTTCCGCAAAGGTAGTTGGCGGACGTTACGGTCTCGGTTCCAAGGATACTCCTCCTTCTTCCATCTTCGCTATTTTCGACGAGCTTGCTAAGGACGCTCCCAAGAACGGCTTTACAGTCGGCATCGTAGATGACGTTACAGGAACATCTCTCGAAGAGAAGCCCGCTCCCGACACAGCAGCTGCAGGCACTATCGCTTGTAAGTTCTGGGGTCTCGGAGGAGACGGAACAGTTGGAGCTAACAAGAACTCCATCAAGATCATCGGTGACCACACCGACAAGTACATTCAGGCATACTTCCAGTATGACTCCAAGAAGACTTCCGGTATCACCATCTCTCACCTCCGCTTCGGCGAT
>JAZOLL010000056.1:0-9605 GCA_045653105.1 Eubacteriales bacterium | reverse complement strand
AATTAGTCCCGCTTGAGCGGGGTGTACGTAATAGATGCATGGCTGGCACGCCAACAAAAAGCGCACTTGTGCGCAGCCAGTAATATTAGGGCTATGCCCGAAACTGAAATACCCCCCGTTTTACGGGGGGATATTTATTTTGTAACAAGCTCATCTGCGGTTAAAAGGTTTATTTCGCACTCCCTCGCAAATTTTCCAAAAATATGTTATAATAAATTTGAAAAGTGTAAGATTTTGGGATCTTCGCACGAATATAGTAGTGAATCGATTCAGAAGAGAGGTGAGACTATGGAGGACAAGAGGTTGCTCAGACTTCTACATAAAGACCCGAACGCCGGTATGGAACAGTTGATGGATCAGTATGCAGGTCTTGTTTATGCTGTTGTCAGAGGTAAGCTTTCAGAGTCTTTCTGCGTTTCATCCGATATTGAAGATTGTGTGGCAGACGTGTTCAGCGATTTTTACGGCAAGCTGGAAAAGTACGATCCCAAGATCTCGAGTATAAAATCCTACCTTTGCGTCTTGGCGCGCTATCACGCAATTGACGTTTTTCGGAAACGCGAGAGACAGAGGGGCGAGATATCGATCGACGATAGTGAGAGCTTTATTCAGATCTCGGCAGACGAGCGCGAGCTTGATGAAGCAGAGCTTCGCCGAGAGGTGTTGGCGGCGGTGAAGGATCTTGGCGAGCCCGATACGAGCATAATTATAAGAAAATATTATCTTGGGGAATCCTCAAAACAGATCGCACGCGCGCTGAAGCTGACGGTGTCAAACGTAGATACGCGCACACACAGAGCCTTGAACAAGCTGCGAAAATTGTTTGGAGGTGAAGAGGTATGAAAAAGAATTTAAATGAAATATTTGATGAGATAACTCCCGAGGAGCTCGATAAGTTTTCAGACGAGCTGAAGGCAGAAAAGCTCTCCGACGAGGTGATGACGTCTATAAAAGGAAAGGTTTACGCTAAGACAAATATAGAAAAAGCCGTTAAAGTTAAGAAAGAGGGAAGAACTCCGAGGGCGGTTTGGCTTCGCGTAGGCGCGCTTGCGGCGTGCTTTGCGGTGATAATCGGTACGATAGCGCTGTTGCCCACGCTTCGCGAGGAAGATCCCGCCGACGTTATAACGCCGAGTGGGGATGAGGTCGTTACACCGCCCGACGGAGATGTAGTGCCTCCTAATGAACCCTATGAGCCGCCGCAGATATACGAGCCCGTGGTGTCTGACCTGCCGAGTGGTAGCAGTCTTGAATTTATCGTAGGATCTTCGATCGGAGCGAATACCGCTTCTCCGCCAATTTTTGGTTTTTTTGGCGGTCCTTTTGCGGTCAAGGCGAGAGTTGTCAAGGCACACCCAGACATATATTATAAGATTGATGTGGATTCTGAGCGAAAGCCAAAGGCGTACCGCTTGATACAGATGGAGACGCTGGAGGTTATAGCTGGCAGTGCTACAATGCCGAGAGATTTTCTGTATTTGATCCCCGATGCGGATTACGTTGATATGTCCATATACGATTCGCTCTTGATATCGATGACGCAGGTCGGAACAGAGAAATACCTTTTGAAAAACGATACGCAAAACAGACTTGAGTATTTTGATCTCTTGATGTTTGCGGATTCAACTGACCATCCCGATCTTGGAAGCATAATTGCCATTAGTGACGGTGTGTTTGATGAAAGCTTGTGGCAAAATGAAAACTGGAATTACGGATATCAGTTTGCTAGAGATTATCTTGACGAGCCCGATAGATATACATCATATCTTGTAGTCAGACGCGGAGCTTCTGAGGAAGAAATTATAGCAAAAATAAAGGAAGACAGAGAAAATTACCGGATAATCCCTGTAATAACGCTGAACCATGAAAACGAAGAAATAAACGCAATATTTGAGTACGTAAAGCCATTTGAAAATGGGGTCTTTGCTCAAACACTTTATGCTTCGCACGGATATTCCTCGATCATCTTTACCCGCTTTGTAAACGGATGTCAGACGGAGGAAAGATATGTCATAGTTCTTGATATTGAGAGAATAACCTATCCGGAAGTTACTTATACCAACGAGGATATCGCCAAGCTTGAGGATCTCTCGGCGGTAGTTGCCGCAAAGGTAGCGGAGTATAAGGAAACCACACCGATGCCGCCCCGTATAGATACCGAAGAAATGGAAGAACTTATAGGACTGAACGTTTTTGCATGGTATGTAAAGGATGCTGATAAGCTATACGGCGTGATAAAAACAGCGTGGGTGTATGAGGGTATATATAATGACGGAAACTATACGTATGATAATGTGCGGTTTTACGATGACGTTTATGTGCTGTACGACATGACAGAGAATACCGTTACAGAGATGGACAGAAACACTTTGATCAATACTGTCAAGGACAACAGAAATGTGTATGCAGGGGATTATGAGCTTCCTATAGGATAGTACACGATTAAAACATTTCACCCCCTCCTTCAAGCGAAGGAGGGGGCATACTTGACGGTGATAAAAAACAACAAAAAGAAAAGTGACGTAAAAGACCGAAAGGGGCATTGCCCCTTTCCAACCCTACAAGGTTTTGAAAAAACTTGACAAAAACTTTTAATCGGGAGCGCGCTATCTCTTGACAAACGCTATGTAAGTGCTATAATGAAAAAAAGAACTGCTGACAAGGAGAAGATTATGATTCTTGAGAAATATATACCCGGTGAGGGGCAGGGAGAGGCTGGCGAGGCGCTCCTTGATATGATGCGCGGAGTTGACGAGGGCGTGTCTTATGCAGACACGATCCGTTTGAGGCTCAGCGGCTCGCTCGCCGACGAGTGCAACGACACGTACTATGTGGCGATCGAAGATAAAAAGGCGCTGGCGCGCCACTGGAACGGTTGGGGGAGACACCCCGACGCGATAGGAAACTGGGGCAATTTTTATACTGATGCCGCCTGCCGCGGACGCGGTATCGGCGGCGCACTGCTTCGCTTCTGGCAAGAGGATTTTGACGCTCGTTCGGATCTTCCACTTTGCTTTCTTTGCTCTGCGGCAACAAAGGAGCTGACAGCGCTTTACGCAAAGCTCGGCTTCCGCGTGGCGATCGAGGGCACCGAGTGCGGTCCGCTTTACAGAGCTATAGGGGACAGCCCCGCGAGCTTTCGCGAGTTTTACACCGCGTACTATAAACCGTCGGCTGCTTTGTATCACAGACGCGCGAGCTTTGAGTACCGCCACGAGATAGACTGCCTTTTGAGATTTGCTCTGCGAGATATCGGTGTGACTTTTGGCATCGGTGAGCAAAAGAGCGTCGAGGCGGCGCTGCTTTACACACCCGACAGGGTGGGGATGCTCTTTTCAGAGGACGGACACTGTGTCGGCTGGAGCTTTGACGGAGATATGCAGATATTCCCGCTTTACAGCGACGCGAGGATAGTGGAAGAAATATAAAAAGGGCGATTATAGGGTTGCACCCTAAAGGACAGTTTTACTTGCCGACAGAAAAAAGGACAGAGATGTTTCCATCTCTGTCCTTTTTCACACGCCTTGCCCCGCAAGGTGTAATGTGTTACAGCTTGTATGTGTACTATCGGGTTGTAAAACAATGCAAATTCACATTACTTGCGGAGTAAAAAGCTTAAACGCGGATTCTGACATAACGTAAATATCGGACTTGTTTTTTCGCACGCCTCTACTCGAAACAAAACCGTTTTCATCCAAGCCGGCTATTATGCAAGGTTTCCCTTTGATCAAAACGATGATAATTTCGTTATCCTTTGGATAGGGTTTTACCAAGACCTTTTTTACAGGCATCCCCGCAATATATCCAACGGGATAAAATTGAACCCAGTATACTGTTTTATCTTCCTCGCAATGAATTTGTGTAGCCTTTGTTGCCAACTCATTAGATTGATAAACCTTGTATTTTTGACCTGCCACAGTAAACTGAACCGTCTTAAACAACTCGTTTTCCTCAACACATACACCATATTTTTTGTAGGCAGCATACACTGTGAGATTTTCTTCGCTAATACATTCCATAATATCACTGACGCTGCAGTTAAGCGCTGAACATATTCTGGCAATTGTGTCGGTTGTAATCGTTTCGTTTTTAGACATTTTTGCTATAACTCTGGAACTGATTCCGGTGAGTGCGATCAAATCGCTTTTGTTCATATTCTTGTCAACCAATAATTTCCATAGCTTACTGTAATCAATATACATACGTTCATCTCCTTTCTATAAGCAGTATAACATAAATCGCAAGAATTGTCAATATAAATTTACTAAAGTAAATATTTTTTATCTTTGAAACAAAAACATTGCGAAAAGTAAAAATGAGTAGCGCATCTGCATTAAGGTAAGTTCAGATAACGAAGTGAAACAAAAATATACGGATCTTATTTTAAACGGACTGTCAAAAGCAATGCAAAGGCACTTTTAACACTATCTTTTCAAAAGTTATTTGCTTACCTTCCGGGAGGTAAAAAATGCCTCCCCTGTGTAAGGGGAGGTGGCTTGCGTGGCAAGACGGAGGGGTTGTAAAAGTAATATTTTTCTACCAAACAATCCCTCACCCGACTCTGTCGGGAGCTCCCTTTACACAAGGGAGCCTTTTTTGTTCGCCTATGACTTATCAATTTTCCTGACAAGCACTGCATTTGTGTCCACAAATGCAAAATACGGTACACCTCTTTCGAGATATGCCGTATTTTTGAAAACTGTCCTTAAGAGTACGCCCCTTCAAGCGTCCTTGTTTTTTTATGTATCGCTCTCCCAGAAATCCGAGAGCATGGTTTTTTCGGGCTTTTTTCTGTTCCTTATCACAGCAAACGGATAAAGGAAGGGGGCTACGAGAAGTCCTACGGAGAAGGCAACCAAAGCGCTTACCACCAAAATCAGCAAATCAAAGAGCCATAGCAAAAGATTCAGCATGCCCAGATCCATGTCCGATGGGTCGTGCCAGAAAAGTATCTCGTAAAGCATGCGGCCAAAGAAGGTGTTTCTGAAGATTATGCAGCCGAAAAAGCAAAACAGAGGCACCAGAGCGGAGATCACCGATATAAAGCCTTGGACGGGGATGCAAAGTATCCCGATCACGACAAAGCATACTGCGAGTATGATGTTCTTTGTAAGCGCATTCTTGGCTCTTTTGATCTTTTTATTCTTCTCCTCCTCGGCGCGTCTTCTGGCTTGCTCTGCAAGTGCTTTCTTTATTATTTGATCACACGTCTTACAGCGAATCGCCTTAGCGCCGGTCTTTTCGTCACGGAATCTCACTATATCCGAGACGTTATATATAGGATTATTACATTTTTCGCAGAGCGCAAGTATTTGCGGGCGCTCCTCGTAATGCTTTTTATCCTCAAAGGATTCGTCCTCAGCACGCTCCTCCTGCTCTTCCGAGCTCTTCTCCTCGAAGAGGTCGTCGTTTTCTTCGGCTACGCCGAGTATCTCGTCGGTGGATACGCCGAATATTTTCGCAAGCTCCGCAAGAGTTTTAAGAGAGGGCTCAACCTCGCTGTTCTCCCATCTTGAAACCGCCTGCGCGGTGACGAAAAGTCTGTCGGCAAGCTCCTTTTGTGTCATGTGATTTTCAAGGCGCAAGCGCTTAATGTTTTGTCCGATCATAACTACTCCCTATTGTCTTTTTTATATGCCATGGCTCGTTGACCACAAATTTATTTTATCGAAAAATCTCACTTTTGTAAACAAACAGTATGTTGAAAAGCATAAACAAGCTGTTTACTGTCGGGAAAGTCGACATTTGCGGTATCATCCGAAAGTGCTTTTTTATATTATAGCATATTTTTTCGCCGGGTCAAAACATTTATTATCAGCGATTGTTTGCGCGGGAGCTGTTGGTCGCTTGCTTTTTGAGTGAGAGAATGCCCGCGACGACGAGTATTACACCGAAAGCTTTTCGCAAAAGGGTGGGTGAGAGGACAGCTGTGAGCAAGATGCCGATGACAGAGCCTATCGCTCCGAAAAGTGCCATCGTGAGCACGGCTCTGCCGAAGATCTGTCTTTTTGAGAGGTGGAGTATCACGGCGCTTCCCGAGGAAAATATGAAAAAGAGCAGGTTTATCCCCTGTATCGTGATCTGGGGGAGATCTGAGAACAGCGCAAGAAAGACCACAAAAAGTCCGCCCCCGCCAACCCCCATTCCCGAAAGCGCGGCGATGACAAATGACGCAACGACTGTAAAGATCATAACCGCTCCTTATCTTATCAAAAGAAGTATGCCCGACACCACGACGAGCGCGGAAAAGAGGCGGCGCAGCGCACCGAGCTTGAGCCTGCCGAGAAGAGCGCCGCCCAGCGCACCGCCGAGTATCGCGGGGAGGATATAAAGTCCGATACCCGCGGTGGAGAGATTTCCGCGCAGTGAATAACCGAGGATGGAGACCGCGGAGACGGGGAGCATGACGCAGAGCGCGTTTGCGAAAAGGTCTCTGCCGTCCTCAAGCTGTTCGTCAAGGGATTTCCCAATCGCCCAAACCGCGACGATACCGCCACCGGCGCCGAGCAGTCCGTTGAGCACACCGCAAAGAACTCCAGAGAGCATCAAAAAATATTTGCTTTTATATATCCCTTGCATTTTTCACCGTCCGCAGAATTAAAAATTATTATAAATATTTCCTTGAAAGTAGCCGATTCATGTGGTATAATTATTGTGTATATTTATTTTAACCCGAATTTCTCAAAATAAACAGAACAAACGGAGGTAACACCCCTCAATGGCAACAAAGAAAACCAATTCCAAAACAACAAAAAAACCTACCACTACCTCTCGCGCGCCTGCAAGATCCAAGGAGCAGGCAAGCAAAAGAGCGTCAGTTGAGGAAAGAGAAGAGATAAAGGTGAAAAAAGAGCATTCTGCACTCAAGAGCGCGCTCCCTTATATACTGATAGTGCTCGGTGTTATCATAGCTATCGCATTCTTCACGGTGCAGATACTTGAGCTTGACGACGGCGCGGGTATTCTTGGCTATGCTATACAGTATTTCTTCTGCGGACTTTTTGGTGTCGCGGCATTTCTCACACCTGTCGCGCTTATTTATATAGGTATCAAGTGGTGTATATATAACGTGAAGAAAAAGGAGTCCCGCGGCGCAAGACGAAACGAGGATGACGAGGAGGAGCTTCGTACCTACAAGAAGAGAAGCGTGCTTCAGACTGTTATGGCGTCTCTCCTTATCCTGCTTATCGCAACGCTTATCGGTGTGTTCTCCGAGGCATTCGATTCCTTTGATATCGTCAATATGTGGGAGAGTGCGGCTGAGGATCTTGAGGGCGGCGGATTTTTCGGCGGCATCCTTGCGGTCCTTCTGGTGATGGCTTTTGAAAAGGTCATCTCCGCTATAATCGTTATAATTCTCATAGTTCTTGCCGCTATTCTGACTATCGGTCTCACACCCGACAGGATAGTTATGTATATTCGTGAAAGACGCGCTATCGCTCGAGAGGAAAGACTTGCCGAGGAGGCAGAGGAGCGTTTTGAGGCGGAAGCTGCTGCCATCGCACTCAAAAAGAGTGAGAATCGCGCAAGAGCAACGAGAAAAGACGAGTTTGACGGCGATGACGAGCCTGTGGCTAAAAAGTCGGGTATGTCAGTCGATGAGATGCTTGACGATGACGAGCCTGAGGTATATATCGGACCTTCCGCTGAGATGCAGGAGATGCAGCAAAGACAGGCAGAGGCCACGGGCAAGATCGACCTTGAGTCGCTTGAAGATGATGGCGAGGACGAGAGTGTAGGAGAGGACTTTGGCGGAGATCCTGTATTTGACAATCCCGAATTTCAGGGAATATCCGGTGTTGTTCGCAATCTCAAGAGCGAAAAGGGTGCGGCAAAGGCAGAAGAGGAAGAGATCGAAGAGGATATTGAGCTTGAGCTTATCGGTGCGGACGAGCTTCTCTCGGATATGGCGGCGGTCGCTCCCGATGAGGGCGCAGAGGAAGAGCCCGAGCCTGAGGAGGTAGAGCTCCCCTACGTATTCCCTCCGATGGATATGCTGGAGAAGAATAAAAATCCGAAGCAGGCAGACTTCTCTGCGGAGCTTCAGGAAAACGCGCGTCTTCTTATGGAGACGCTTAAGAGCTTCAAGGTCAGCATTCGCGAGATAACCTACTCCCGCGGACCTACGATCACACGTTACGAGCTCAAGCCCGAGGCGGGCACGAGAGTAAGAGCTATCGCCAACCTCGTTGAGAATATCGCGCTCAACCTCGCGACATCGGGTATCAGAATAGAAGCGCCGATCCCCAACAAGGCGGCGGTCGGTATCGAGGTTCCTAACAGAGACCGCGCAACGGTCTATTTGCGAGACCTTATCGACTCCACAAAGTTTACAGATGCAAAGAGCCGTCTTACGTCCTCTCTCGGTATGGACGTTGGCGGAAATCCGATATATTTCGATATCGCAAAGATGCCACACCTGCTTATCGCGGGTGCAACAGGTATGGGTAAGTCGGTATGTATCAACAGTATTATCGTAAGTATCCTCTACAAGGCAAAGCCGAGTGAGGTAAAGCTTATCCTCGTTGACCCCAAGAAGGTCGAGTTTAATATCTACAAGGATATTCCTCACCTTTACGCGCCGATAGTAAGTGACCCGAAGAAGGCGGCGGGCGCGCTTGCCTCCGCTGTTGCCGAGATGGAGCGCAGATTTGAGCTTATCGAGGCGGCGGGTGTCCGTGATATCTCTACCTACAACGCGGTTACAGAGAATGATCCTACCAAGGAATTTATGCCCCAGATGGTAATCATCATAGACGAGCTTGCCGACCTTATGATGACAGCGCCCGACGAGGTCGAGGCTTCTATCTGCCGACTCGCGCAGAAGGCGAGAGCCGCAGGTATCCATATCATCATCGGTACTCAGAGACCGTCTGTTGACGTTATTACGGGTCTTATCAAGGCTAATATCCCGTCGAGAATCGCATGTACCGTGGCTTCTCAGATCGACTCGAGAACGATACTCGATATGGCGGGAGCTGAAAAGCTTATCGGCCGAGGAGATATGCTCTTCGCACCCGTTGGTGCGTCCAAGCCGATGCGTGTTCAGGGAGCTTTCGTAAGCGAGGCGGAGGTTGAGAGAATAGTAAGCTTTATTAAGGAGAATAACACCAAGGCTAAGTATAATAGCGACTTTATTACCCGCATTGAGGAAGAAGCTGCAAAGTGTGGCGCAGGTAAGAAGGGAGCTGCCGCAAGTGGCGGTGCTGACGCCGGAGACGACCTTGCGGAGGGCGGAGATACAAAGTTCGCTGATGCGGTCATGGTTGCTATATCCGAGGGCAAGATATCCACATCGCTCCTCCAGAGACGTCTCGGCGTTGGCTACGGAAGAGCCGCGAAGCTTATTGATACTATGGAAGAAATGGGATACGTAAGTAAGCCCGACGGAAATAAGCCCAGACGAGTCCTTATCACTATGGACGAATACCTCAGACAAACGTCCGAGGAGTAAAATAAATATCCCCCCGTAAAACGGGGGGTATTTCAGTTTCGGGCATAGCCCTAATATTACTGGCTGCGCACAAGTGCGCTTTTTGTTGGCGTGCCAGCCATGCATCTATTACGTACATCCCGCTCAAGCGGGACTAATTCCAAGCCTCCCT